>NZ_SLTI01000008.1 GCF_004347735.1 Sulfuricurvum sp. IAE1
GATGATGTGGCCGCCGGTCTCGGTCTGCCAGTACGTATCGACGATCGGAGCGTTCTCGCGCGCGATCTCCTTGTAGTACCACATCCATGCCTCAGGGTTGATCGGCTCACCCACGGTGCCGAGGACCTTGAGCGTGGACAGGTCGTGCTTGGCGGGCCACTCCTCGCCCTGCTTCATGAGAGCGCGGATGGCGGTCGGCGCGGTGTAGAACTGGTTCACACCGTGCTTCTCCACGATCTCCCAGAACCTGCCCGCGTCGGGGTAGGTGGGCACGCCCTCGAACATGAGCGACGTGGCGCCTACGGCGAGCGGTCCGTAGACGATGTAGCTGTGACCGGTGATCCAGCCGATGTCGGCGGTGCACCAGTACACGTCCTCATCGTGGTAGTCGAAGACATACCGGAAGGTCGTGGCCGCGTACAGAAGGTAGCCGGCGGTGGTGTGCAGCACGCCCTTCGGCTTGCCCGTGGAGCCCGACGTGTAGAGGATGAACAGCGGATCCTCAGAGTCCATCCACTCGATGTCGCAGTGCTGCGCGATGTCGTCGGCGCGGACCTCCTCGTGGTACCAGAAGTCGCGGCCAGGCTCCATATCCACCCGGGTGCGCGCACGAGAGACCACGATGACCGTCTCGATCGACGGACACTCGTTGAGGGCGGCGTCGGCCTCGGCCTTAAGCGGCACGACACGTCCGCCACGAATGCCTTCGTCGGCGGTCACCAGCAGCTTGGCGCCGCAGTCCTGGATGCGGTCGCGCAGTGCCGAGGAGCTGAATCCGGCGAAGATGACCGAATGGATCGCACCGATACGGGCACACGCGAGCATCGAGATCGCAAGCTCCGGGATCATCGGCAGATACAGGGCGACGCGGTCGCCCTTCTTCACGCCGTGCTTCTTGAGCACGTTCGCGAACTTGCACACCTTGTAGTACAGCGACTGGTAGGTGTAGACCTTGCTGCGGCCCTCATCGGTCTCCCAGATGAGCGCGGCCTTGTTGCGGCGCCACCCGTTGAGGTGACGGTCGATACAGTTGTAGGTGACGTTGGTCTTGCCGCCCACGAACCACTTCACGTACGGCTTCTCGAAGTCGTAGTCGAGAACGGTGTTCCACTTCTTCTCCCAGTAGAGCATCTGCTCGGCCATATCGGCCCAGAAACCCTCGGGGTCCTCGACCGACCGCTGGTAGAGCTCGTTGTACTCATCCATGGTCTGGATGTGCGCACGAGCGGTCGCGTGGGCAGGCGGCTGGACCACACGGTACTCCTGCGACAGGGACTCGATCGCGTTCGATTCCGTCATCGGATGGGTCTCCTCTCAGTGGCTGACGCTGCGTCC
>NZ_SLTI01000009.1 GCF_004347735.1 Sulfuricurvum sp. IAE1
CAAAAATTGAAATTGGACGAATTGCAAGATGAGATTGTTAAATATACCAATACCGCTATTCGAAAAGTTGAGTTAATTGCTTCTGCGCACCAAATGGTGAGGGAAATTGGCCTATGGCTCACAACTAATGCTCAAGCTACAAGCTTTGTTCGGATAGCTGAGCTACGTGCACTTCAGAAAGTCGGTACCGAATATACTAATAAGCTTCGAAGCATTTCTACGCATATCGAAATGCCAGAGATCATCGAGTTGCGCCTGCAACTGTCAAATAGACTTGAAGAAATAAAAGCAGCTCTGAATGGAGCCAAAAACCGTGCTTCAAAACTATGGCAAACAAGGCTCAATACGATTAATGACGCAGAAGATCTGCAGAATGAAGTCGATGAGTTATTTTCTGTTTTTGAGGGCTGCAGAGAGGATCTTGATGATTTGCAATTGATGCGTAGATGTTTGCGTATCTATTTACAAGTTTATCAACAGTTAAACAATGATCGGCTTACCTGGAACGAGTTTGATTCACTGGCAACCAAACTAAAATCTGAAGTGTTTGATGCAGTTGGTGAAGATGAGCCACCATGGGAACCGTTGGAGACTATAGAAAATTTCAGGAAATTGATAGCCGAAAGCAGAGAAGAGAAAAGTCTTGAGTGGATTCGAGATCTCGAAAAAGAAACTACAGATTTTGAAAGCCTAAATACGGCAGATATTAATAGTTTGCATGCACGCGCTAACTGCCCTCCTGCAGTTCTTGCAGATAACCATCGTGCTCGGCTTGAGGAAATTAACAAAAAAATCGAAAAGCATTTGAGCAAACTAAAGATCGACTGGCTCATTGAAAAGTTCAGAGAGCTTTCTCCTGAAATGCAGAAACAGTTTCTATCACGAATTACAATTTGAGGTTTTGCTAAAACATAATGCAATGGCAATAGACGCTTGGAAAGTGCCGGAGCAACAGGAGGTGACCATGCCAAAGAAATCAGGATCACATCGTGTAGTACCCAACAGCGAGGGAGGGTGGGACGTCAAGAAGGACGGCGCGACCCGTAGCAGCGGGCACTTCGACAAGAAGCAGGATGCCGTCGATGCCGGGCGCAGGATCAGCCAGAACCAAAGCACCGAGTTCTACATCCACGGCAAGGACGGGAAGATCCAAAACAAGGACAGCCACGGGAACGATCCGTATCCGCCTAAAGGGTGATCCGGTCCATCTGCTGTTAAGGAGTTTTTGGTCTATATGACACTGGCCTTTATCGCTGTAATTTTTGGTTTGGTGCTCCTCGTCTGGAGCGCTGACCGTTTTGTGGAGGGATCGGCCTCCACCGCCCGCCATTTCGGTATGCCGCCGCTGTTAATCGGCATGGTGATCGTCGGTTTCGGTACGTCCGCACCAGAGATGGTGGTGTCGGCGCTGGCAGCCTCGCAAGGCAATCCGGGCATCGCGCTGGGCAACGCCTACGGCTCCAACATCACCAACATCGCCCTGATCCTGGGGATCACGGCCCTGATCAGCCCCATCGCCGTACATTCGCAGGTGCTGCGCAAGGAACTGCCCATCCTCGCGGTGGTCACGGCGCTGGCGGCATGGCAACTCTGGGATGGCGAGATCACCCGGCTTGATGCCATCGTGCTGCTTGCCGTGTTCGGCGGCCTGATGGCCTGGACGATCTGGCAAGGGCTGCGGAAAAAAGAGGATGCGTTGGGAAGCGAGATGGAGCAGGAGCTGGACGTTCGCGCCATGCCCATTCGCCGTGCGGTCTTCTGGTTGGTGGTCGGTCTGGCTCTTTTGATTGTCAGTTCCCGCATTCTGGTCTGGGGCGCGGTGGAGATCGCTCATGGGTTTGGGGTCAGCGATCTGATCATCGGCCTGACCATCGTCGCGGTCGGCACCTCGCTGCCGGAACTGGCCTCATCAATCATTGCAGCCAGGAAGGGCGAACACGATATCGCTCTCGGTAATATCCTGGGCTTCAACCTGTTCAATACCCTGGCGGTGGTGGGGATCGCCGGTACGATTCACCCGCTGGCGGTCGGGCAGGAAGTCTTCAATCGGGACATGCTGGTGATGGCCGCACTGACCCTGTCGCTGTTCGTCATCGGTTATGGATTCCGGGGACCAGGACGTATCAACCGCATCGAGGGCGCGGTGCTGCTGG
>NZ_SLTI01000010.1 GCF_004347735.1 Sulfuricurvum sp. IAE1
GCTATGAACCTGTCCTTTTAGAGACCTTTGTGGAAAAAGAACGATTTGCCGGCACCTGCTATAAGGCAGCGAACTGGTACTATGCCGGTGATACGAAGGGCAGGGGCAAACTTGATACCCGCCATGAACATGCCCTCCCGGTAAAGAGCATCTGGCTCTATCCCCTGCGAAAGGATTTTAAGAAATGGCTAAAGGACTGAAAATACCCATAAAAAAGGTGGAAGAGGTTAAGAAAAGGCTTCTTGCAAAAACACTGACAGAAGATGACTACAACGTCTTGAAGAGCCTGCTTGACGAATCCATCGAAATAGGGCTTGTGAGAATTGTCCCTCCAAAGAAGAATGACTGATTTTACAATCGACAAGGCAAAAGAACTCCGACAGCGGCTTGCCTCGCGAATGGTCACAGATGACGATTACGGGCTCATGATGGAGCTCATAGATAGTTATGTCCTCCTCAAGACAGCATTCAAGGAAAAGAACGGCACAATCACCCGGCTCCTCAGGATGATCTTCGGCGCTCCAACAGAAAAAGCACAGAACGTTCTACCCGATAAACCCCGGAAACCCGAAATACCTAGGGACAAACCAAAGGGCCACGGCAGAAACGGCGCATCCGTATACGCGGGAAAGAAAATTGTTGTACCTCACAGTATATTGAAAAAAGGGGATGCCTGCCCCGGATGTGAAAAAGGGAAACTCTATCCTTTTCTTCCCGGTGTGACGATCCGGGTCACCGGTAATGCACCCCTTGATGCATGCGTATGGGAGCAGGAAAAGTTCCGGTGTAATCTCTGTGGTGAAATATTTACTGCAAAACTGCCTGATGAGGCAGGATCAGAAAAGTACGATCCATCGGCGGGGGCCATGATACCCATTCTGAAGTATGGCAGCGGCCTTCCCTTCAACAGGCTGGAAGAATTGCAGGAGGGTCTGGGTGTTCCTCTTCCTTCCTCTACACAGTGGGATATTGTTGAAAAAACTGCGGACAGAATCCATCCCGTGTACCATGAACTGATTCGACAGGCGGCACAGGGAGACATCATCCACAACGATGATACAACAATGAAGATACTGTCCCTGGTCAACGACAAAGAGAGAAGAAAAGGAATCTTTACCACAGGCATGCTCTCTTTTGCCGGTACAAGGAAAATAGCCCTCTTTGTAACCGGGCACACGCATGCGGGTGAAAATATAACCGGTCTTTTGAGGGAGAGACATCCTGACCGTGCTCCGCCGATACAGATGTGCGATGCCCTGTCGAGAAACACACCGAAAGAGTTTGAAACCATACTGGCCAACTGTATGGCCCATGCCCGGAGGAACTTTGTGGATATTACAGAGAGCTTCCCGGAAGAGTGCCGGTATGTTATAGAAATACTGGGAGTAGTGTATAAAAACAATGCTGAAGCTAAAGATATGGCTCCATCTGAAAGGCTTATACACCACCGGTTGGAAAGCGGACCCTTTATGGAAAAACTCCACGAATGGATAACCGGACAGTTTGAAAAGAAAACGGTGGAACCGAACTCAGGGCTGGGGAAGGCCTTCTCTTATATGCTGAAGCACTGGGAACCATTGACGCTCTTCCTCAAAGTGGAAGGTGCGCCGTTAGACAACAATATCTGCGAACAGGCATTGAAACGGGCAATTCTCCACAGGAAGAACTCGCTTTTTTATAAGACACTCCATGGTGCATATATAGGCGATATCTTCATGAGCATCATCCATACCTGCCGATTGTCCAAGGTCAACCCCTTCGATTATCTGATTGCCCTCCAGAAGCACTCTTCCGAGGTGTTCAGGAACCCGCAGAAATGGCTGCCGTGGAATTACAAAGACGGAGCACCGGCATCTTTATAATAAAATGTAATCGATTTTGTGCAGTCAGGGGCTACGCATGCTTGCCGGAAGGACAC
>NZ_SLTI01000011.1 GCF_004347735.1 Sulfuricurvum sp. IAE1
AAATAAGGAATATGAAATAGCATATATAATCCGTGCTGAACTCCCCGGCAGTTTCATCATGCGTCCGTCAAGGATAAGCTGCATGTATGAGGAGTCTGTGCAGGGATGGAGTCAGCCTGCGATTATTGATGTTAATAATGAATAAATTCTTCAGGAGGGGGATTTTTCCCCCTCTTCTCTTCACTTTTATTATACTTCTCTTCCCGGATACTTCAGTTACGCATTCACAGCATAACAGCTGCACTATGGTAAAAATTAATATTCTCTCAAAACATCTGAGACTATTAAAAGAAAATAAAACCGCCGAACTGAAGTTTAACTTCCCTGCAAGGACTGTGATACGTTATGATGACTCGGAATTTTTTACGAACTCGCTGAAGATCCAGTATTCAGACGGTATTTACAGTATCTTCTGTGAGAACAGATCCCTTAATTTCAAAAAATGCGTTATATACTCTCATGATAATAATGCTCTTTGCAGAATTAAAATAGATGATGCATACAGGCTCTATCCTCTCCCCCTTGAAATTACACGCCAGATGGGGGCTCTGAAAATTTTTGTCCACGAAACTCCGGCACAGTACGCAGTGGATTCAGCCTCTGCTGAACTTGGCTACACTCCCCCGGAGAAAACCGAAGCGCTTTTCGCTCTCGCACTTGCAATTAATGGAAGATGCCGCATTGACTCTCTGAAAAAAAAACATCCTGACTCGGATTTCTGCGATCTCACCTGCTGCCAGACTTATAAAGGGAGGAGCGGACTTAATCCTGTAAGCGGGCCTTACATTAATACATCTGCTATCGCTTACGGACTATTCTTTCATACATCCAGCGGCGGCAGGCTCTTCTCAGAATCAGTATTCAATTCAGGAAAGAGAAAAATTAAACCACCGGCAGATATTCTCTATGCGGAAAACCTTATGCTGAGCAAAAATCTTCACAGGACCTGGTCTGCCTCCATCAGGGCGGATGAACTCTCATCAATTATATGTTCCGGCAAAAACATGCAAGTGCATGGGATTGACTATAACCCTGCAAATGAGATCATCTATCTGCGCACAAATATTGGGATAACTGATATTGCCCCTGAGGAATTCCGCCTGAAAGTAAACAGAAAAAAAGGGTGGAACTTTATCAAGAGCAATAACTACTCCGTTAGTTTCAATAACTCTGAATTTAATTTTACCGGTTCCGGCCTGGGACATTGCACAGGCATAAGTCTTGATGGAGCGTTACAGCTTGCGGACAGAGGTTATTCACGATATGAAATACTTGAGCATTACTACCCGGATCTGAAATATCTCCAGAACGGAAAAGCTGACCGGAGCTATCAGTATGTTACATACAACATACATAACGGAAATATAAAATCTGCTTCAACCGGGGCCTCTCTTCTGGAAAGGAGAATCCCGTGCGGTTCCCTATTCAAGCTCTTTACTGTTATATACCTCGCCAGTGAAAGGCCCGATCTCTTTTTCAATTATACATATAACTGTTCTGCAGAAAACCCTCACCCTTTACCTGACCACTGCTGGGACAGAAAGGGCCATGGCCCGACAGACATAAGGAGCGCAATTTATAACTCATGCAACATCTACTTCGCCTCACTGTATAATGAAATCAATAAAGATCAATTTACAAAATGGTTCAACAGATTTGTAAAATCCAGGGGGATATCCATGCGTCTCCCTGAAACAAAAAATAACAAAGAATGGAGTGAACTCCTTGCCGGACTCAACTTCAGTACCGATATTTCTGTGAGAGATATTATGGCGCTCACTATGTATATTCACAACCCGGACAACGCGATTTCCTCAGATGCCTCTGCTGTAATATCCGGTGCACTTAAAAAAACATTCACTGAAGGTACAGCAAAACCCGCGAAGAACAGAACTGATACACTCATCGAACCTGCTGCTATTTCCCCTGAAATATGGGGAAAAACAGGAACAGTTATTGCTGGGACAAACTCCCATCACTCTTACGGCCTGTTCACTGGAGGAAGCAATGATACCGGTATTATTGTAATTCTCAGAAAAGGGAAAGGTACAGATGCCGCACATCTTGCTTTATCCCTTATGAATAAAAAGATTCCGGAAAAGCTGTAATTATTTAAACCGGAAATATTTCTCCGCAAAAAAAATAAAAAAAACAGTTGCCGGTATATAAACAATTTATTATTATAAAATATTAGTATTTAATTAAAATCTAAAAATCGCATGACAGACATTTTAATTTTAAAAAAAACATTTTTTAATAAGGAGAGAATTATGGAACCTAAAAGCGTAAAAGATAGCAGTATAACAGTTGTACAGCAGATGACTCACCAGGATGCGAACCTTGCGGGCAACGTACATGGCGGAACTATAATGAAGCTTATAGATAATACCGCAGGTATAGTAGGGGTAAGACATACCGGCGGTAACGTAGTAACAGCCTCAATTGACAGAATCGACTTTCACTCACCGGTTTTTGTCGGAGATCTTCTTCGTGTAAGCGCCAGCATCAATTATGTGGGAACAAAATCAATGGAGATCGGTGTACGTATTGAAGCGGAAAACTTTGTTACAGGGGAAGTAAGGCATACAGGTTCCGCTTACCTTACATTTGTATCCCTTGATGAAAATCTAAAAACAAAGCAGATACCACAGATTATACTGGAAACTGATGATGAGAAGAGAAGGAGCTGTGAGGCACTGCAGAGAAAAGAAGCAAGACTCCATGCTCTTGAAATGGGGAAAGTGAAGTGCAAAATATAAAAAAATTTTTTCTCCCCCGTATTTTACCGGGGGAGATATTTAAATAGAATTATTTCGCTGAAAGAACTTTTGGTGCCCTTATTTTAAAAAGTCCTTCAACATATTCTTTTACAACAGGATCATTAGTATCCCTGCAGTAAACTGAATATTTCAGAACAGGCTTAATCTCTGTACCGTAGTTCTTCCTGTAATATTCTGTCCTGAACTGAAGATAATATCCTCCGGCATTTTTCCCGTAAGTAAATCTTGCGGAGTATTTGTTTGTCTCATCAATTTCAAAAAGCTTTATATTGAATCCGTACACGTCTTCAAAAACCGCGATTTTATCATCTTTCTTAAGCATAGCTTCAAGGGCATCTGAAGACTTCATTTCATCCGTATAGTTATTTTTATAAATGCTCCCTGTAATAATCTGCTTTTTCAGTTTTGCCAGATCAGTAGTAAAAAATCTGGAGTCAGATGATTTCTTAATTCTGTAATTCCTGCTTTGAGGGAAATATTCAGTAACCGAATCAACGGTGTTGTCATTTCCCTTGTCTGTAATAAGAACAATAACCTTTTCAACACCTGAAAAATCTCCAATTACAATATAACTGTCGTTATCAATTGCCTGAAGGAACATATAATTTTTATTATCATCAGGCACAGGAAAATATTTAACCCTGTCAGCAGTTACAGGTTTAATCTGAAGGTCATCCAGCGCTATTGAAAACGCGGAAGAGCTCAGTATAAGCATAAATAATGTAAGTGTAAAAATACGTTTCATTTTATCCTCCGGGATAGTTAATGTTTTCTATAGTTACTAATTCAGCTTTGAGAGGCTCTCCTGAAGCTTCTCAAGCATATCTCTGTACTCTTTCTGTTTTGCTCTCTCTTTTTCTATAACATCAGCAGGGGCTTTTCCGGTAAAGCTCTCATTATTCAGCTTCCCTTCAACTCTCTGAAGTTCCTGGATAATTTTCCCGATCTCCTTTTCAAGCCTCGCCTTCTCCTTATCAGTGTCGATAAGGCCTTTAAGCGGTAAAAATATTTCGAGGTCAGTCATAACTGCTGAAGCATCCGTTTTTTCAGGGGTATAATCCGCGTCAATTGCAACAGATTCAACTTTCGCGAGTGCCTGAATGTGTACAGATTCTGTATTTATTATTTTAATCATTAACGGGTTCACTGTTTTAAACACAACCGCAGCTTTTTTGTCAGGGGGAATATTCATCTCCCCCCTTATGTTTCTGATTTTATATATTATCTCCTTAAAGGTTTCAGCATAAAGCGATTCATCAGCAAAAACCATTGAAGAACTATATTCAGGCCACTGCGATACCATAATATCAGTTTCTACATCAGTCTTTATAATGCTCCAGATCTCCTCAGTTATAAAAGGCATAAAGGGGTGGAGGAGTTTGAGACCTGTTTTAAGAACATGGTATAACACCTGTTTGGCCGCATCAGAAGAATCTCCCGATGCCGGGTCCTTTGAGTAGATCCTCTGCTTCACCAGTTCAAGATACCAGTCGCAGAATTCGTTCCACCAGAATTCGTACATCAGATTTGCAGCTTCGTTAAACCTGTACTCCTCAAGCGCAGCATTGACATTCTTTACAGCCATATTTGCAGTGTGCAGCATCCACCTGTCGAATACTTCAAGCTTCGAAGTATCAGGCATTGCGGGCTTGAAATCTTCACCCAGGTTCATCAGTATAAATCTTGTTGCATTCCATATCTTGTTGCAGAAAGACCTGTACCCCTCAATCCTCTTCTCTGAAAGGATGATGTCTCTCCCCTGGGCAGCAAAAGCCGCAAGGGTGAACCTGAATGCATCTGTACCGTAGCTTTCAATCATAATGAGAGGATCAATTACGTTCCCCTTGGACTTGCTCATCTTCTGGCCATGCTCATCACGCACAAGGGCGTGAATGTAGACATCCTTAAAGGGTATGTCATCCATGAACTTCACGCCTGTCATGATCATCCTTGCAACCCAGAAGAATATTATATCAAAACCTGTAACAAGCACGCTTGTGGGATAATATTTTTTCAGTTCAGGAGTGCTATCAGGCCACCCCATAGTTGAGAAAGGCCAGAGCGCGGAGGAGAAC
>NZ_SLTI01000012.1 GCF_004347735.1 Sulfuricurvum sp. IAE1
CAGGTCGACAACGAGACCACCATCCTCATGGGCCACACCCGCTGGCGCACCCGGGGCAACGAGTTCAACAACCGCAACAACCATCCCATCCGGGCCGGGATCGTCATCGGCACTCACAACGGCACCATCTACAACGCCGATTATCTGTTCCGCCGCCTTAGGCTGCCGCGCTACGCAGAGGTGGACAGCGAGCTGATCTTCCGTCTGGCCGACCGCTTCGCGCCAGAAGGCCCCATCGACCAGGAGGGGCTGAAGAAGGCGCTTGCCCTCTGTCGCGGCCAAATGAGCGCCGTGCTGACCTCACGCCTCGACCCCGGCACCATCACCGTGCTCAAGGGCAACAAGCCACTCTGCCTGCGCATCCACCGCCAGCACCGGGTGGTGCTCTACGCCTCGGACGACGCCTTTATCGACTTTGCCGTGGCCAACGAGAAGGGCTGGCGCGAGCTGGAGGTGCCGCCCATGACCATGCTCACCATCCGCCACGCGGATGTGCGGGCCATCGAAAACAGCGAATTCCGCTTCATACCCCAGGAGCGCAAAGGGACACTGCCCGAAGGAGTGAATGCATGAACATTGGAGACAGCGTAAAACTGAACACAAACCGGAAGACAGTCCCGAGACCATCCTCCGGCTCTTCGTCTACGGCACCCTGAAACGGGGCTACTGGAACCATCAACGTTTCTGCGCCCAGGCCCGCAGTATCGAACCGGCCGTGGTCTGGGGCAGGCTCTACCATCTCCACGCCGGGTTCCCGGCCCTCGAGGTGCCGGAGGGACTGATCCTTGCCCGGGGCACCGCCGATCCACTGGCGGACGCCCGCAGGCAGCAGGAGATCGGCACGCAGCGCTTCGGTCGCCCGACCGGAGACTGGGATCTGATCCATGGGGAACTGGTGACCTTCACCGATCCGCAGCGCGATCTGCCGCCCATCGACCGGCTGGAAGGCTTTCGGCCCGGCGGCCACAGCATGTACCAGCGGGTGATGGTGGCGGTGCTGTGCGGGCGCACCTCGATTCCAGCCTGGACCTACTGGATGCCCCATGTTGAAAACGGCACCCGGCTTGACACCGGCGTCTGGCATCGAGCGTGATAGAAAAAAATCGGCTCAAATCGGTAAAGATCGTTTGACATAGCACATAGTGCCTTTGTATATTGATGGAGCTTTTTAACCTGGGAGAGGTGCGTCCAGTCTCTCCCGTTTCGCCTCTGGCGGACGTGGCAAACAACCAAA
>NZ_SLTI01000013.1 GCF_004347735.1 Sulfuricurvum sp. IAE1
AAACGTTCCTCTGAACACTCGGATGAACCCGTCGCTTAAGGTTACGAAACGTAAAAATTGTTAGAAAAAACTGCAGAATTTAACTCCGCGCTTGACAATGAACCCCTGCCCCTGCGGGAACCTTTTTAGCACGACGACCCCCTGCCGTTGCTCCGACACCGAAATCGCCCGCTACCGTGCGCGTCTCTCCGATCCCTTTCTGGATCGGATCGATTTGTACGTTCAAATGCATCCGATCGACGCCGAAGACAAACCAGGGCTCCCTTCCCGGGAGTTCCATGCCCGCGTACGCGAAGCCTTCCTTCGCCAAAAACGCCGCGGCCAGCATCGTCTCAACGGCTCATTAAGCGACGAGGAGGTAGCCCGTCATTGCATCCTCGGAGTCGAATCGCAGCAGGTCGTCGATCAAGCGATAGGGCGTTTCGGCCTCTCATTCCGGGCCGTCACACGCCTCCTTAAAGTCGCCCGTACGATTGCCGACCTCGAGGGGAGCGACGATATCCAAAAACCGCATCTCCTCGAAGCGCTAAGTTACCGAAGACGTTCATGAAACGGCTAACCCTCTTTCTCTTCCTGCTGTTAAGCGTACTGGCAACCGGCATCGTCATCAAACACGCAACCAAACCGCTCACGCCGCCAAAAACCCTCCCCGAAAAAGCGGTCGTGCTTGCGTTCGGGGATTCGCTCACCTACGGCACCGGGGCGGCACGGGAGGAGAGCTATCCCTTTCAGCTTGAAAAACGGATCCAGCGTCAAGTCATCAATGCGGGTATCCCCGGCGAACTCTCCGCCGAGGGGCTCGAACGCCTCCCTTTGCTCCTCGACCGATACCGCCCTTCGCTGCTTCTGTTGTGCCACGGAGGAAACGACATCCTCAATAAAAGTCCCGATTCCCTTCTGCGCGCCAATCTCTCGGCGATGATTCATCTGGCACACGAACGCGGTATTGACGTAATCGTGATCGCGGTACCGCAATTTTCTCTCACTGGGCTGGACCCCCATCCGATATACGAAGAGACGGCCGAAAGCAACGGTATCCCCCTCGAAGACGACATCCTAAGCGAACTCTTGAGCGACAGCCGCTACAAAAGCGACTACATTCACCCCAATGCCGCAGGATACGAAAAAATGGCCGAAGCGGTGGAAAAGGTGATACGGGAAGAGTATCGAATGGAGTAAGCATGAGCGTCGAAAATCGCGATGATCGGGTTTCGTGCAGTGAATAAGGAAAAGGCTCTTTTCCTGATGAAAAAGAGCCGAGGAGCTTAGAACGTCGCCACAACCCACATCGTGATGAAATACCCGCCGATGAGGAGCCATGCGAACATCGCACCTGCGGTATAAAGAGGCGCCATGCCTAGCCCTTTGAACTTCGCAAAGCGTGTTCCCATCCCGAGCGCCGTCATCGCCATCGTGAGCAAAAAAGTGTCGACGATGTTGATCGCCGAGACCGTATTTTGGATAGTTGCGGCGATCTCTTCGCCCGCATGGGCCGACCCGTACTGCGAGAGCAGCGAGTTGAGGCCGGCCATCCCGATAAAATAGACGGCGAACCACGGAATGACCAGCTTCACTCCTCCGCCTGCCGCTCCGCTTTTGCGCGCCGCATAGGAGAGATACATCCCCAGCAAAATCAGCATCGGCGCGATCATGATGACCCGGGTCATTTTGACGATGACCGCCGCGTCCGAAGCCTCTTTGCCGTACGCGCCGCCGACGGCGACGACCTGTGCCACCTCGTGGATCGTCCCACCGACGAAAATACCGAAAGTGCGGTCATCCATCCCGGCGAATACACCCGCGCTGTAAAGGGCCGGATACAAAAACATGGCGATCGTCCCGAACAGCACGACCATCGAGACGGCAATCGCCGCCTTGTGCTCTTCGGCTTTGAGCACCGGCTCGGTCGCCAGAACCGCGGCGGCACCGCACACGGATGCCCCCGACGCCGTCAGCATCGACGTATCGCGGTCCATTTTAAAAAGCTTTTGCCCCAGATAGGTCCCCAGAAGAAATGTCGAAGCGAGCATGATGAGCGATACCATGAACCCTTCCATCCCCACCTCGGCGATCTCCTGGAATGTGATCCGAAAGCCGTAAAAAACGATAGCGAAACGGAGGATTTTCTTCCCCGAAAAAGTGATTCCCCCTTCCCATGCGGAAGGGATGCGGTTGTGCAGGGTGTTCGCGTAAAAGATACCGATGACGATACCCACCACAAGCGGCGATATCCCGAGATTTTTGATCAGCGGCAAGTCCGCAATCATCGTCGCCGCGGCGGCGAAAATCGCGACGAACAGGATGCCGCTGAGGGTGTCTTTGCGTTTTGCGGGTGAAAACGGCATGCAGGACTCCTTCAAAGAAATTACGCAATTATAGGGAGATTCGGGCGATTTTAAAAATCAGCCCGATTGAACAACATATTCATTTTTACGGAACGATGACGTTCAGGCGCACGGGGATCTCTTTGGTCTCACCCGGGGCCGCTTTTTCGTTTCCTTTGAGTACGGCCCGTTTCTCCATCCCCGCCGTTTTGGCCAGATGGGCGCGGATCGCCTCCGAACGTCGCTGCGCGAGGGCCTCTAGTTCGCTGGGCTGCAACGGCTGCAAGGGGATGAGACGCTCGATCAGTGCCGCGCTGTAATGACGCACGTACGCCGCCTCTTCGGGATATTTTTTCTCCAACTCGCCGCGCAGCGCCTTAAGCTCTTTGCGTTCGAGCGCATCTTCGGCCATCTCTTCGAGTACGTCCAAAGGAAGGGCGTTGGGGGAATCGGCTTTGAGGCTTTTATCGCTTTTGAGCGCCTGTGCAAGGAGCTTTTCCCCACGCAGGGCGTAGCCGTCGGCCTCATCGTTCCATCCGCCGTAGATTTCGAGAGTCAGTTTGGGCCGTTTTTGGAGTACCGTAATCAGCTTGTCAAGCTTTTCACGCTGCGGAGGCTGCAACGCGGCCGATCCCCCTTCGAAATCGACCGAAGAGAGCGAATCGTCCTCGATCCCCAGCAACGACCCCAAAAGCCGAAACGGCGAGGTCACCGCTTTGGTAAAGAGGTTCGTAATCACCTGCCATACGACCTGACCGTATTTGAAATCGGGTTTGTTCACATCCCCGACTACGGGGAGATCAATGTCGATGACGCCGTCGGAATCTTCGAGCAGTGCTACCACAAGCCGCATAGGCCAGGGGCTGCCTCCCTCTTTTTCCTCTCCCAGCTCGATCTGGCGGATCACCACCTTGTTATCCCCTTTAAGCTGACCCGCATCGATCTTGTACCCCAGGTTCAAAAAGAGTTTTCCGCCGTCGATCTTATATCCCAGGAACTGGAGCGAATAGGGTGTGTAGCGTGGAAGATCAAGGTTATCGAAGGCCACCCGCATGTCGGTAAAACTTTTCGGCGCCTTGGTGTTGAGCTGCCCGTCGATTTTGGCAAGGCCGTATTCGTCGACGCCGCCTCGAAGCTTGACGAACGTCGTGACGTTTTTCGTCGTCGAAATCCCAAGCACCGAACCTTCAAGATCGTGGATGTAGGTCTTAAACGGCAGCGGGAGGGAACGGTCGCTGAAGGTTGCGCTGCTGTTGCGCACGATGAGCTTGACCACATCCAGGCCGAACGGGTTGCCCGAAGTTCCCCGAGAAACGTTTTTGGTCCCGTTGCGTTGCGGCTTCGAGAGCGTAGAGAAATTGAGCACCTTTTTCTCGTCGATGAGGGCATTGGCGTAGAGGCCGTCGATTGACAGGTGATTGATTTTGAGTCGGTTATCCGGGTAAGCGTAGGCAAAAGGGGTGACGCCGATCGTATTCCATCCCAGGAGCACCGAGTCGTCGCGCGTGTCATTGAGCACCCAGTCATTCAGTGCAAGCTTCCCTTTCACCGATGCAGCCGATCCCGTATAGCCGTAGTGTCCGTTGACCGAGAGATCACCGCGACGCAACGACGCGTAAGTGGAGGGCTCGAGGTAGGGGTCGAACCATGCGAGATTGAGATGGCGGACATCGAACGTACCGCTGCTTCGCAGTGACGAACGGACAATCTCCCCGCGCATATCGACGGTGCTCTGGGCGTTGATTCGGGCGTTAAGCGCGAAATCGTTGGGCGTATCGGGATTGCTCTCGAACCCTCTGAGCGCGGCATCCAGCCGATCGATCCCAAACGCAACCTTCCGCGAGGGGACTTCGTCGAGAAACGACGCGCGGGCGTCATTCAGAGCGATTTCGCCGACACGGTAGCCCCATCCCCCTCCGTCTTTCGCCTGTTGCGGCGACGCAGGGGCAGGTCGCGATCCACGGTATACATACCCCATCAGGTCGATCGATCCGTCCTTGAGCCGTTTGAGCGAAATTTCGGGGGAGACAAGGCTCACTTTCTCCACGCCCGCGAACCGCCCCTCGCGGTCAATATTCACCCCCTCGACCGCAACCGCACCGATCCCCGCGATTGCCGCCCCGTCGGCGCGGCGAACCATCCGGATCGCGTCGGTTGCAAGCGAAAGCTCCAGCAGCTCTTTGGGATCGGCGCTAAGCACCCCCGTGTGCAATCGCCCGTTCGCAAGGCTCAGGGTGTAGGGCTGCTTCGGGGCGTTGTCGTTCCACACCAGACCGGTCTCCTCCAGCGATACGGCCCCGATTCGGACATCCCACGGAGCGGCAGGGGCCGTTTTCTTCGCCGGGTCGGCGGGAAAAGCTTTTTGGATGTCGGCTGCGTATCCGAGCCAGTCGATCTTTCCGTCGGCCCCCCGCGTCGCACTGACGTTCAAGCCTTTGAGCGCGAGCGACCCCGCCTCGAAACGATGGCGCATCGGAAGAAGCTTTCCTTCGCTCAACCGCAGCGACCCCAACGTCAGCAGATTGCGGTTTTCCCCCTTGGGGATGATCCGCAGCCGGTTCACGTCAAAGCGGAGCCGGGAAATTTCGGTGGCGTTGACGTCGCTGCTGTCAAAACGGTAATCAAACCCGAATGCGGCGCTGCCGTCGGCAACCTCGATCGGGAATTTATCCCGAAAATAGCGCCACGGGGTATAAAGTTTCCCCGAATCGAACGCGACGCTGCCCCCGATTTTCAGCGGTGACAGGGCGTCAAGCTTTCCTTTGAGATCGATGAATCCCCCCTCGTTGATCGAGGCATAGAGGCGGAGTTTCCCTTCGGCGGTCGAAAGATCGCGCAAATCGATGTTATCCAGCGAAAAACCGATCGGTCCCACTCCCAGGGCATAGGCTTTACCCTCCGCGTAATCGCGGTAATCGAGCGCACCGTCTTTGAGGACGAACCGCTTGATCAGGAGCTTCGGCGGCTCGGAAGCGCTTTGAGCTTTTTCCGGTGATCCTCCTTCGGTCAAAAACGCAAAATTGAACGTGCCGTCTTTCCCGCGATGAACCGCGATTTCGGGTTCGCTCAAGGCGACGTACTTCAACACCCACCCCCCTCTCCAGAGATAATCGAGCGGATCGGCGTTGAGGGCCATTTGCTTCATAGCAAAAAGTTCCCCGCCCCGGGGTGTTTTAAACACCACCCCCTCAAGCTTCAGATGGAAGGTGAACGGGTTGAACGCGGCGGAACGAACCGAAAACTTCCCCCCGCCGGTTGCTTCGGAAACTTTTTGGGGAACGACGTTTTTGATAGCATAGGGAACGGCGAAAAAGCCTGCGGCACCGTACGCGACGAGCCCCGCCGCCAGTGACTTGAAAATGAGTGATTTTTTCATCGTTTCCCCCTTCTGAAATCTGCTTTCATTTTAGCATAGTTAAAACTCTTTTAGGAGATAATCGATCCCTATATTCGTCTATCACGGGAGCAACCATGAACCGCAAGAAAATCTACAACCCGACTTCCAGCGAACACGTCAACGACCGGCGTATTTTCGGGGGGAACCCGACGGGGATTTTCGAGCTCAACAACATCAAGTACCAGTGGGCCTACAACCTCTGGGAGATGATGCTCAACAACACGTGGTTCCCCAAAGAGGTGGACATGACCCGCGACGCGGTCGATTACAAGTACCTCACGGAAATGGAAAAGACCGCGTACGACAAGGCACTCTCGCAACTTATTTTCATGGACTCGCTGCAAACGAATAACCTCATCGATAACGTTAATCCCTACGTCACGGCTCCCGAAATCAACCTGATCCTGGTGCGCCAATCCTTCGAAGAGGCGCTCCACTCCCAAAGCTACGCCGTCATGGTCGACTCGATCAGCCAGAACAGCGAGGAGATCTATGATCTGTGGCGCAAGGACATGATGCTCAAAACCAAAAACGACTCCATCGCCTCGCGCTACGAAGAGCTCGCCAACGACCCCAGCGAGAGCGCGTTTCTTAAGGCGTGTTTCGCAAACCAGATCCTCGAGGGGATCTACTTTTACAGCGGCTTCACCTACATCTACACCCTCGCCCGTTCGGGCAAAATGCTGGGAAGCGCCCAGATGATCCGCTTTATCCAGCGTGACGAAGTGACCCACCTGGTGCTGTTCCAGAACATCATCAACACCCTGCGCCGCGAGCGCCCCGACCTCTTTACCGAAAAACTGATCGAAGAGGTCTACGACATGTTCCGCAAAGCGGTCGAACTCGAAACCGCCTGGGGAAAATACATCACGCAGGGACAGATTCTTGGTCTCACCAACGAAATCGTGGAACAATACATCCAGTACCTCGCCGACCAGCGCCTCAGTGCCGTGGGCCTCAAACCCCTCTACGGCGTCTCCCATCCGATCAAATGGGTTGATGACTTCTCCAAATTCAACGACCAGAAAACCAACTTCTTCGAGGGGACGGTCACCAACTACTCCAAAGGAAGCCTCAGTTTTGACGACTTCTAATTCCCGCAGCGTCGTCTCGCTCTGTTTTCCGACCGATCCCGACTTCGACGCCAACCTGGAGCGCTTGTCCTCCCTCATCGCCCAAACCCCGCAAGACGCGATCGTGGTCGCCCCCGAAGTCGCCTTGAGCGGATTCGCATACGACCGTTTCGACGAAGCCGCCGATTTTACCCTCAAAGCGCTCGATACCCTTCAAAACAGTGTAGGAGAGCGTCTTTTGATCTTCACCGCCATCACCCGGACGGAAGAGGGGATGATGAACGTCGCTTACGCCCTCCACGCAGGCCGCATCATCCATACGCAGGCTAAGGCCAAACTCTTTGCCCTGGGGGGCGAAGAGAAATATTTTGTCCCCGGGAGCGACCGTGCGATCGTACCGTTTGAGTTCGAAGGGATCCGTATCGGCATCCTGATCTGTTTCGAACTCCGCTTCAAAACCCTATGGCAGCAACTCGAGGGGTGTGATCTGATCGCCGTGAGCGCACAATGGGGAAAACTGCGGAGCGAGCACTTCGTCACCCTGACCAATGCCCTGGCCGTGATGAACCAGTGCTACGTCATTGCTTCGGACGCGGCCAACGAGGATACCAGCGGCATGGGCGGCATCATCACCCCCTTTGGCGGGGAGATCCGCAACAGCGGCGCACAGATGCTGACCTCGCGCTACGAATCCCGTACGGTCGCTTCGATGCGCCGATACCTCAACGTAGGAATAGCATGAACATCGACCGAATCACCGCCATTAAAACAACGCGCATGGCCGAAGAGATTTCGAAAAAATTCCCCCTCCGGCCACTCGTCAAAGAAGCAATCATCCACACCAACCGAGAAGCGTTCGTCCCCCTGGCGATGCGCCATAACGCCTACCGCCTCGACGCACTCCCCATCGGCGCACAGCAATACATCTCCAGCCCGCTCACCGTCGCCAAAATGACGCAGTACCTCAGCCCGGAGGGGTGCGACAGCGTCCTGGAAATCGGGTGCGGGAGCGGCTATCAGGCGGCGGTATTGTCCAAAATCTTCCGGCGCGTCTTTACGATCGAGCGGATCGAATCGCTGCTGCTCGAAGCAAAGGAGCGCTTCCGTCATCTCAAGCTCGGAAACATCCATACCCGTACCGACGACGGCCAAAACGGCTGGGAACAGTACGCTCCCTATGACCGCATTTTATTTTCGGCTTCGGCGAAAAACGTTCCCCAGAAACTCTTCGACCAGCTCCGCGAGGGGGGAATCCTGATCGCCCCGGTGGAAAAAGGACGCGAGCAGGTGATCACCCGCTTTACGAAGCAGGGGGGAAAAATCATGGAAGATGCCCTGGAAGTGTGCGATTTCGTACCCGTTCTGGACGGGGTGGTGCGCAAATGAGCGACCAGCGCGAATTCTGGAACGAACGGTTCGCCAAAGAGGGGTATTTTTACGGCCTTGATCCCAACCGCTACGTCGCTTCTCATATCGATTCCTTCACCGCACCTGCCAAAATCCTTTTCCTGGGAGAAGGGGAAGGGCGCAATGCGATCTACGCCGCGCAGCGCGGCCACGCCGTGACGGCACTCGACGCAAGCGACGTAGGGCTCGCCAAATGCGCCGAACGGGCCAAATCCGCAAACCTTACTCTCGAACTGATCCATGCCGACCTGGAGGTGTGGGAACCTCTCGAGACGTACGACGCGGTACTGTGCTCGTTCCTCCATCTTCCCGAACCGCTGCGCAGCGACGTTTACGCTAAAGTACTCGGTATTCTCAAACACGGCGGCCTTTTTGCGGGGGAGTTTTTCTCCATCCACCAGATGCCCCGGACGACAGGCGGGCCCAAAGACGAGACGCTTCTCTATACCGCCGATGCCCTGCGCTCCATCCTCGTTCGCCATTCCTGCGACATCCTGGAACTGGCCGAATGCGATACCGAACTGAACGAGGGAAGAGGGCACGTCGGCATCGCTTCGGTGGTACGGATGGCGGTACGAAAATCATGAGCCTCCCCGAAGCATTTACCGAGCGGCTGGAGAAGATTGTTCCACATGAACGGTTCGCCGCGGTCCTCAAAACCTTCGATGCCCCCAAGCAGGTGACGTTCCGCGTCAATACCCTCAAATCGACCCCGTCCGAACTCGAAGCCGAACTCTCCCAGGGGGGTATCGCATTTGAGCGCGTCGAGTGGATGGAGGGGGTGTACCGCATCGCTCCCGAAGACAAACTGCGCCTGACCCAAACAGAGGCCTTTTACGGCGGCCGGCTCTACATCCAGAACCTCTCCTCCATGATTGCCCCCGTATTGCTCGCCCCCCGGCCCGAAGAGACGGTCCTCGACCTCGCCGCCGCCCCCGGAGGCAAAACCCTTATCCTCGCGGGAATGATGCAAAATACCGGCTGGCTCTCGGCAGTCGAACCCTCCCGCGAACGTTTTTTCCGACTCTGCGACAACCTGAAACAGCAAGGGGTCACCAATGCCCACACCTACATGACCGACGGGCGCAGTGTCGGCAAAAAATGCCCCGAGATGTTCGACCGCATCCTCCTCGATGCACCGTGTTCGTCCGAAGCGCGCTTTAAAACCTACGACGAGAAATCGACCTCCTTTTGGAGCGTCCACAAAGTCAAAGAGACCTCGAAGCTCCAGCGCCGATTACTCCTCTCGGCCTTCGACGCCCTCAAACCCGGAGGCAAATTGCTCTACAGCACCTGCTCGTTTTCCCCCGAAGAGAACGAAAGCCCTCTCCAGCATCTCCTGGAGCGTCATGGAGAGCGTTTAAAGACCTTACCCCTTGTCCTACCCTTCGATAACGTTCAAAAGCCTCTAGAACGCTGGGGAAAAGAGGTGTACGACGAGCGTATCCAAAACGCGGTGCGGATTCTGCCGACCGATACGATAGACGGCTTTTTCATCTGTTTACTGGAAAAAACATCATGAAATCCGTTTTGTTCGTCTGCCTGGGTAACATCTGCCGCTCCCCGATTGCCGAGGGAGTCGCACGGAAGCTGATAGAAGAGGGAGGGCACGGGATTGCCGTAGACTCGGCGGGGACGGGAAGCTGGCATGTCGGGGAAGCCCCCTGCAAGCACTCGGTCACCGTCGCGCGCAACAACGGCGTCGATATCTCACACCTCCGCGCACGGCAGGTGACCAAGGCCGATTTCCAGGCATTCGACCTGATCGTCGCGCTCGATGCGAGCAATTACCGCGATCTTCGCGCGATGGGGTGTCAAAATCTCGTGAAACTCGGAGATTACGGTTACGGCGGGGCCGACGTCCCCGATCCCTATTTTTTCGACGGGTTCGAAGGGTTCGAAAACGTCTACACGATGATCCGCGAATGCGTCTCTGAGCTCCTCTCAAAACACCTCTAGCCTCTAGAACCTCATCTCGAGGTAGATCATGTCGTAATTCGATCCCCCTTTGCGGACGTTGTTGATGAGCCCGAAAATGCCCGAACGGTGTTTGAGGGCGTACCCCAGATAAATATCCTTGTACGTCTCGCCGCCGAACATCCGTCCGATGTCGATATCGATACTGACGTCGAGGTAGTTCAGAAACCGCGACGTCGCACTCCCTTTGTGCAGCGCCTCGTTCTGCTCGACGACGGGTACGCGGTAAGCGTAGGAAAACCCTTCCCCCACACCAAGTCGCATCCGGTTGTTCCACCCGTCGAGATTGTAATACGCCTTGAGATAGAGGACCCCTTCCCAGAAATCTTTCTGATAGCCGTTTTCGTAGAAACGGTAAAGGGCCCCCTTGAGATACAGATCGATCGGTTTTTCCCACAGGTTTTCGGCCAGCAGGTACCCCGCATCAATCCCCAGGACATGCGTTTTTGCGGTATCGAATTCCCCTTCGCCGCTCAGTATCTCGCCGAAATCGTTTTTATCGGCAATCCCCCATCCCAGCCGCAGCGAGTAGGGCTCGGAAGCACTGAGGGTAGGGGCGGCCAGCGCGAAGGCCAAAAGAGAGGTCAATGCCGCCTTTACCATCACATTACCCGCTGAAAGGGAGCTCTTCGTAGCCGATTGTTTTGCCGATCACGTAAAGCGGGGCTTCGTTCGCCCGCCCGTCATAGCGCCCGATTGCCAAGGCAGCCGTATCGTGCATTATCTCGACCGTGATCCCTTCGGACATATCAAGCGAGCCCAGCACGGCATCACTGAGCAATCTGGCATCGTTCACCCCCTCAACCTGAAACATCACGTCAATCCAGTCATAACCGCGCGCTTTATCCTGTACACTCAAACGGATTTGGATGGAAGTAGGGGAGAGGGGAATGATAGAGCGGATCTCGCCCTCACGGGCATTCTCGATCCGATCCAGAAGGCTGCGAAGCGCGGAAGCGTTCAGGGGCTTTACTGGCACCCTTCGCACTCCATCGAGCGATCCGCCGTATCCTGTTTTGCTTCAGGCGACTGGGAACGGAGGTAATAGGTCGATTTAAGACCCAGTTTCCATGCCAGCATGTAGATGTCGTTGAGGTATTTGCCGCTCGCTTTATCGAGGGTGATAAAGATATTGAGGCTTTGCCCCTGATCGATCCATTTCTGGCGGATCGCGGCGGCTTTGACGAGGATCGTCTGATCGAGATCGTACGCCGGGGTATAGTATCCCCAGGTATCGGGGTTGAGTTTGGGAGCGACGACGGGAATGAGACCCGAGAGATTCTCCTCGAACCACTTTCGTTTGTAAATCGGCTCGATCGTCTGCGTCGTTCCGGTGAGAATCGAAATCGACGAGGTCGGCGCGATCGCCATCAGGTAGCCGTTACGCATCCCCTGTTGTTTGATCGTTTCGCGTAGAGAGTCCCACTCGTAATTGGGGGCAAAGAGCCCTCCGCGGTCGATCAGGTTTTGCACCTCGGCCGAGGCGTGATCCATCGGCAGGATTCCGCGGCTCCATTTGGAACCTTCGAACTCGGGATAGGAGCCTTTTTCGACCGCGAGGTCACTGGACGCCTTAATCGCGTTGTAGCTGACCGCTTCCATCACTTCGTCAATCTTGTCGAAATGTTCCTGGCTTCCCCAGACGATTTTCTGTTCGGCCAGCATTTGCGCTTCGCCCATCACCCCAAGACCGATCGCGCGGCTGCGCATGTTGGTCTTTTTAACCTTTTCGAGAGGGTAGAAGTTCAGATCGATGACGTTGTCGAGCGCGCGGATCGCGACGGGGACGATACGGTCGATATCCTCTTTGGTATGGACGCGCGAAAGGTTCACCGAAGCGAGGTTACACACCGCCGTAGCGCCGTCGACTTTCTCCTTTTCGACAATGTAGATCGCTTTTCCGCCCAGTGAATCGAGCGCGGTGATTTTCTTGGCCGGCTTCGTGATTCCGCTGTCGACTTTGACCATCTCTTCTTCTTCGAACGTAACGAACGTACCGTCTTCGAATTTGAGCTTCACAAGATAGTGGTTGGGCTGTGTATTCTGAAAAATCTCGGTGCAAAGGTTCGAGCTGCGGATAATCCCGTAGTGATCGTTCGGATTGGCGCGGTTGGCACTGTCTTTGAAACACAAAAACGGACTTCCGGTTTCGAAATAGCTCGTGAGGATCTTTTTCCACAGGTCTTTGGCTTTCGTATGCTCTTTGATGACGTCAGGGTCTTGTTCGAGTTCGAGGTAGCGTTTTTCAAACTCGGCGCCGTGCAGTTCGGTCAGTTCTTTGACGTCGAAAGGATCGAACATCGTCCAGATACCGTCTTCAACGACCCGCTTCATGAACATATCGTTGATCCACAGCGCCGGGAAAAGATCATGCGCGCGGCGGCGCTCTTCGCCCGAGTTTTTCTTCACGTCAAGGAAATCCTTCACGTCCATATGCCACGGTTCGAGATAGACGGCAATCGCCCCTTTGCGGGTACCGAGCTGATCGACGGCGATCGCGATGTCGTTGGTGATTTTGAGGAAAGGAACCGTACCGCCTGCCGCGTTTTTGTGACCGTCGATAAACGATCCCATCGCGCGCACCTGCGTCCAGTCCCAACCGATCCCGCCGCCGAATTTGGAGAGGAGGGCCATCTCTTTATAGGCGTCGAAAATCCCTTCGATGTTGTCCGGGCTAGAGCCGATGTAGCACGAGCTGAGCTGGTGGCGCGTCGTTCTCGCATTCGAGAGGGTAGGGGTCGCCATCATCACTTCGAATTTGGAGATCATGTCGTAGAATTTTTTCGCCCATCCCTGGCGGTCTTGTTCGTTTTGCGCCAAAAACATCGCGACGGCCATAAACATGTGCTGCGGCAGCTCGATCGGATCGCCCTTGCGGTCTTTGATCAGGTAGCGGTCGTAGAGCGTTTTGATCCCGAGATAGTTGAATTCGAGGTCACGGTCGGGGACGATGTAGTTATCCAGGTCGGCGAGATCGTATTTTTCCTTGAGGCCGAGCAAAATCCGCCCTTCGGCTTCTCCCCTCTCAAAATAGCTCTCAAGGCTTCCGTAGCCCGTAAAGCCGTTGACGCGATGGTACAGATCATAAAGGAATAAACGTGCGGCGACAAACGTCCAGTTGGGAGTATCGATGTCGATCTTGTCAACTGCCGTTTTAATCAGGGTCTGCTGGATCTCGTTGCTCGTAATCCCGTCGCGAAACTGGATCTGTGCATCCACTTCCAGTTCGCTCTGCGAAACATTGGTCAGCCCTTTGACGGCCGCCGAGGTATATTTTTGAATTTTGGTAATATCGAGCGGCTCGCGACGGCCGTTGCGTTTGATAATGGTTAGCACGTTAATTCCCTTTACACTTAATATCTTCGAATTTCAGCAAAAGCTCTATTTTAGTGTTGAAGAGCTTAGCCAATAATGATAGTTCGAAAATACGTTTCATTCATGAAACCTTTGAAGTTAATTATTGAATCTGTACACTTGTAAAAATTCAATACAACAGTCTATCACTATAAATATAAAATATTTCTATCTATTACTTGAACACCCGCGCGAAAATTTTATCAACATTTTTGGTGTAGTAGCCATAGTCGAAACAATCGCGGATCGCCTCTTCACTCAAACTCTGGCGCAGCTCTTCGTCTTCAAGCAGATACTGCAGATAGAGGCTCTCCCCTTTCTCATTGATCGCACTTTTGCCCTGCTGCAACCCTTCCCACACTTTCATCGCGTTGCGCTGGACGATCCGGTAAGCGTCCTCACGGCTCACACCTTTGAGCGGAAGCTCCAGCAGTACCCGCTGAGAGAACACAAGCCCACCGGTAAGATTCAGATTTTTCATCATGTTCTCCGGATAAACGACAAGGTTTGCGATTACACTGTTAAAACGGTGCAGCATGAAATCAGAAGTGATAAACGCATCGGGGAGCCAGAAACGTTCCGTAGAACTGTGCGAGATGTCACGCTCATGCCACAACGCGACGTTTTCCATCGCAGGGATCGCATACGCACGAATCATCCGTGCAAGTCCCGTGATATTCTCCGTCAGGATCGGATTACGCTTATGCGGCATCGCCGAGGAACCTTTCTGCCCTTTGGAGAAAAATTCCTCGCACTCGTACACTTCGGTCCGCTGCCAGTGGCGTACCTGGACGGCGAATTTTTCGATCGAGCTGGCGACGAGGGCGAGTGAAGTCGCCAGACGTGCATAGCGGTCGCGCTGGATTACCTGGTTGGATGCGGGAGCGGGTTTGAGTCCCAGCTCCTCGCACGCATACTCTTCGAGTTCGAGCGGAGCGTGGGCGAAATTCCCCATCGCGCCTGATACCTGACCGACCGAAATCACTTCCATCGTCTCTTCGAGATTTTTGAGATGGCGGGCCATCTCGTCGTACCAGACGGCCAGTACCAGACCGAATGTAATCGGCTCGCCGTGAATCCCGTGGCTGCGTCCGACCATCAACGTCATTTTGTGTTCCATTGCCCGTTTCTTGATCGATTCCATCACCATTTTAACGTCTTCGATAATCAGGGCGAGCGAATCTTTCATCTGCAGGGCAACTGCGGTATCGACCGTGTCCGAAGAGGTCATCCCGTAGTGGAACCAGCGGCTCTCTTCTCCCAGAGTTTCGGAAACTGATGTCGTGAACGCAATCAGGTCGTGTTTGGTCACTGCCTCGATCTCATCAATCCGCTCAACGCTGAATCCCGCATTTTTGACAATCTTTTGGGCATCTTCATCGGGGATCAGTCCCAAACGGTTCCATGCTTTGACTACCGCTTTTTCGACGTCGAGCCACGCCTGATATTTGGCCTGCATCGTCCATTTGTTTTTCATCTCTTCACGGGCGTAACGTTCTACCATGACTCTTCCTTATATGTTAAAATGCGCAGATCAAAACGGCGCTAAATAATATTTTTAGTCTATCCAACCCTCCCTTATAAAGGAATATATTTTGCCTTTCGTCGTTAAAAAGCTCCACGCTCCCACAAAACAAAAAGCGTTTCTCTTCCTGATGAAAGAGTTGGGCTATACCCAAAAAGAGGCGCAGCGTCTGATTGCAAAAGGAAGAGTGTTTGTCGAAGGCAATGTGATGGATAATCAAGCAGGGTTTGTGGAAGGGGATTTCGAGTTCGTCTGTTTTGAGCCGTTATCCAAAGGACTCACCCCGACGTTTGTCGCTAACGATTTCGCTATTTACGACAAACCAAGCGGCCTCATCGTCCATCCCCAGAACCGTTACACGCCCTACTCGCTCAACGACGAGATCAAGCACCGTTTCGGGCAGGATGCTAACATCACCCATCGGATCGACCAGGAGACGAGCGGTCTTGTTTTGGCCGCCCGTAACAAAACTAGTGAACGCGTTTTAAAGATGATGTTCGAAGAGCGAGAGATAACGAAACACTACCTGGCGTTAGTCAGAGGTAAGCTGGACCATCCCATTGACATACGAGAGCCGTTGCTGCGTCGTGAAGACCAAAGCAGTATCGTACGTATGATCGTCCGCGTTCATCCCGAAGGCAAACCCTCGCGCACGTTCATCACTCCACTGGAATATTTTCCCGACATCGACGCGACTCTTGTCGAAGCCTCACCACTCACCGGACGTCAGCACCAGATACGGGTCCATTTGTTTCACGTGAAACATCCGATCATCGGCGATCCGATTTACGGGCAGAATGAAACCGATGCGGTACGATTTCTGGATAAGGAGATGGGCGAGGAAGAGCGGTTTAAAAACACCGGGGCAACCCGGCTGCTATTGCATGCGTATTCGCTCGAATTCGAATACGGTTCCAACCCGTACCGCATCGTTTCGCGCGAAGATTTCGTCAGAGAATGTTTCGAAGCGATGAAACTTACTCCCCCCCTCTGATGTAACGCTGACGCTTTGCCTCTTTGATCTTTGAAACATCGACGAGGATATACCCGTCGATGCAGTTGTTGAAATCGGTATCGATCCCGAAATCCATAAATTCCACACCCCCTTCCTCGCACAATTCGCTGTATTGTTTGTAAAGGGTCGGAACCGACACATCGAACGACTTGAGATAATCCTTGAGCCGTTTGAAATCTTCCGCATAATCGTTACCGACGAAGAAATCGGCAAACTCCTGACGGACATAATCCGAGAGGCGGTAAGGGGAACGGGCCCGGACGCGATTATGAAACGAACCGAAATAGAGGGTGTAAAAATAAACGAGAGCTTCCTGGGCATGTTTGGGAAAACTCCCCGAAATGCTCACCGGTCCGTACATGTATTTGATCTGCGGGTTGTGACTCAGATACGCTCCTATCCCTTGCCAAAGATAATCGAGTGCACGGCTGCCCCAGTATTTGGGCTGGACAAAGCTGCGTCCCAGTTCGATGGCGTCGTCGAGGATCGGATCCATAGCATCGTCTATCTCACACAGTTCGTTCATGTACAATCCCTCTTTCCCGAGCCATGAAAGGATCCAGCCGCATTCACCGATCCGATAGGCACCTGCAATCTCAAGTGCCTCGTCATCCCACAAGACAAGATGATGGTAATAGCGGTCAAACTCATCCACATCACGCGCTTTTCCGCTCCCTTCGCCCACTTTTCGGAATGAGTATTCGCGAAGCCGCCCGATTTCGTTGATGATATTGGGAGCATTTTCCTGCTCGATCAGAACAATCTGTTTTCCGTCGCTGGTCATCCCCAGCAGCTCCCCGCATCGGAGTTCGCTGCGAATCTCCTGCCGCGATACGGGATGGGCAATCGACGACTCGGTCGGGTAGATCCCTTTTTTCCCTTTTGAAAGACGCAGGAGATGTTTACGGAACAAACGGGCATGCCGTTTCTCGCTGACGTGCAAGTCGTTCAATGCCTTATGGCTGACGACTTCCCCGATCACAAATTCAAAAACGCGGTTTCGCGCCGCAAACATTTCATGGCTCAACAGCAATGCGCCCAACGGTTTGTAGATCCACGATGCGGCATAAAACAGCGGAGTATTTCGGGCCTTGATAAAAACGGGGAGAATCGGTGCGGCATTACGTTTGGAAAATTTAACAAATCCACCTTTCCATTCCTTCTCTTTGATACCGAACAAACCGGCGCGCGACACTTCGCCCGAAGGGAAAAAAATTACCGCTTCCTCAGCCTGAAGCGCCTGATCGATCTGGCGAAGCGCATATTTCGAAAGTTTATCGTTGATGTTGTCCACCCCGATCAAGAACTCCTTGAGCTGCGGAATCGCTCCCAGCATTTTATTGGCGACAATTTTGACTTTTTTATCCTGCCGAACCGAGCATACCATTTGGATCAGGCACAACGCGTCCAATGCTCCCAGAGGGTGATTGGCGACAATCACCACTTTTCCCATTGAAGGGATATTTTCGATTTGCCGATGGACCGTTTTGTACGAAACGTTCAAATGTTCCAAAACCGCCCCGATAAACTCGATCCCTTTTTTATCGTCGTGTTTGACCATAAACCGGTTGATCGATTTTTCATGCAGGAGCAAACGTAAAACTCCGATCAAACTTTTGGTGACGATTCCAGGATTTTCAAACAAACGCGGGTGCGTTTTTCGTAACATCATTTCTGCATTGACCATGTAATCCCTCTATAATATGGTAGATTGGTACAATGCTAGATAGTGTTAATTTCAGATTGATTACGTTTTGATTACGCGACTGTTACACCCATTTTGTCTACATCCGAAAGATGTGATGTGAATAACTTTTACTAACAGCACCTTAATAATTTTTGAAAATAGGAAAATTTCTTGCAAAGCCCTGAAATAGGCACTTTCAGGCATTTAAAAGGTTATCGGTTTCAGATCTTTTTCAGATAAATTTTTTCTGAAACGAAAGAGTTTTTATGTCGTTTTCGGGAAGAAAATGCGAAGAGTTATTCACAAGAATGTCACAGTGTGAATATTACACATTTTGAAAAATTTTAGCAGTTTTGAAAAGTTTTCAGAATTGTCTCAGGTGCCTAACAGGGAAAAACACACTAACCGTTGCTTAATCAATTTGTGATACGTTCCAAACTTTGAAAATTCATTAACGATCTCTAAGACTCTTTGGATACACTTCTGAATCGGCGGCCTTCCTGGTGTGTCGGTCGCCTCTTATAAAGAATATCCTCACTTCTGCTTGTTTTTTTCGAGTTTGACCCGCTGCGCGTGGGTAATCGCTACGGCCATTGCGTCGGTAATGTCAAGCGGCTTGATCTCTTTCGTAATTCCCAAAATCTGTTTTACCATAAATGCCACCTGTTCTTTGGCCGCTTTGGCTTTTCCCGTCAGCGATTTTTTGACCTGTAGCGGCGTATATTCGGCAAACATCCCGTATTCTTGCAAAAGTTTGAGCGATATCGCGCCGCGAAACTGGGCCAGTTTCAGAACACTCTTGGGGTTGTGGGCATAAAAAATATCTTCCATCGCCACCTCGTCGATCGTGTGTGAAGCGAAAATCTGCTCTATCGCCTCGCACACCTGGGGTATCTGGTACTGCAGCGCTTCGCTTTTCATTTTAATCAGTCCCGCTTCGATCAGGCGTATTTTCTGCCCTTCGATTCTCACAATGGCGTATCCGCAGTTGCGTGTACCCGGATCGATTCCCAAAATCGTCATATTTTCTCCGTTCACAGGGGTGAATAAAAGATATTCACCCTTTCATTGAGCCTAATTATAGGGAAAAAAAGATATTATTCACATCTCTATTCACATCTCGGGGAAAACGATGAACTCTATCGGAAAACAAGTATTGAACGCACTGAAAAACGAAATCAGCGAAATCGATTACCAGCGTTACATCCGGCAGCTCGAATTCAACGAAAACGATTCCAAAAGCAATCTGGCCGTTTTTCACGCCCCCAATCCGCTGATCGCCAACTGGATCCGTACAAAGTTCGCCGATAAGATTTCCCATCTTTTCGAAATCAAAACCGGGGTTAGACCCGCCGTCTCGATCGTCGTTAAAACCTCAACCGCCGCAACTCCCCACAATGTCGCCGTTGCCGTCCCCTCAGAGCGCCCCAGCGGCGGATCGCTCCTCAATCCTTCCTATACGTTTCAAAACTTCGTTATCGGAGGATCGAACCAGTTTGCCTACATTTCGGCCAAAGCGGTGAGCGAAAAACCAGGGATCGTCTACAATCCCCTCTTCATCTACGGCGGCGTCGGGCTTGGAAAAACCCACCTGATGCAGGCGGTCGGGAACGTGATGCTCTCGGAAGGAAAGACCGTCATCTACACCTCGGTCGAACAGTTTCTGAACGATTTTCTCCGTCACCTCAACAATAAAACGATGGACCGTTTCAAAGACAAATACCGCAAATGCGACCTTCTTCTCATCGACGATATCCAGTTTTTGAGCGGTAAGAACCAGCTGCAGGAAGAGTTTTTTCACACCTTCGAAGCGCTCCGGAACGAAAACAAGCAGATCATCATCACCTCGGACAAACATCCCAAAAAGATCGGTGGAATCGAAGAACGCCTCATCAGCCGTTTCGAATGGGGACTGGTCGCGGACATCCAGCCTCCCGAACTCGAGACGAAAATCGAAATCATCAAGAAAAAATGCGAAATCAACCGGGTCAAGCTCGACCGCGACGTTATCAATTACGTCGCGACGATCATCGAGAACAACACCCGCGAAATCGAAGGGATCCTCTCGAAACTCAACGCCTATTCCCAGCTCATGGGGGTGGACATCACCATCGAATTCGCCCGAAACGTCCTCAAAGAACAAATGGCCGAAAAACGGAGCAACATTACAATCGATCTTATCATGGATACCGTCGCCAAAGAGCTCAATGTCAAATCCAGCGAAATCCGCTCGAAAAGCCGTAACAGCAACATCGTCTATGCCCGCCGCATCGCCATCTACCTCTCCCGTTCCCTCACCCCAAACTCGATGCCGCAGCTGGCGCAGTACTTCGGGATGAAAGACCACACCGCCGTCAGCCATACAATGAAGAAAATCCAGGAGCTGATGAAAAACGACGAGGATTTCCGCATCAAGATCGAAGAGCTCTCCAATAAAGTCTCGACGGTAACCGACGAATAATTTGTGTTTGTCAACCCGTTTTAAAAAAGATATAATTCAAGATGTGAATCGATGTGAATGAAAACAATCCTTTTGATCACATCGGTTCATTCCCGAAAACAGGAGTTTGTGGAGCGTTTTCACACATTCACACCCCCTTATTACTAACTATTAGATACTGATGTTATAAATATAAAAAAGGAGCTTTGGATGAAAATTACCGTTGACAAACCGGTGCTCGAAAATATATTGCTGCATTTGCAGCCGTTTCTTGAAAAGAAAGACACTTCCCAAATCACCTCCCATATTCTCTTGAGCACGGACGGACGGACGTTATTCGCCAAAGCCACCGATTACGAGATCGGGCTCTCCATGCAAACCAATTCTTTGAACGTCGAAGAACCCGGCTCCGTAACCGCTAACGGTAAAAAACTCCTCGACATCGTCCGTATCCTCAAAGACGAAGAGATCGAACTCGAACTCGAACGTGATACGCTTCACATCCGTCAGAAACGTTCCAACTTCAAACTCCCTACCTACAAAAGCAGCGAGTTCCCTTCCTTCCCCTCAACGGAAAACAAACCCAATATTGCGGTCAATTCCCATATCCTGATTGAATCGCTTAAAAAAATCACCCCGGCTGCCGATACGAACAATCCGAAATTCGAACTCAACGGGGCTCTTATCGATATCCGTTCCAACCAGATCAATTTCGTCTCAACCGATACCAGACGTCTGGCCCTCGTTCACATCGACAGCCAAAGCGATCATGAACTTTCGATCATCGTTCCGAAAAAAGCGATCATCGAGATCCAGAAACTCTTTTCCGAAAACATCGAGATATACTACGACAACACCCATTTGATCATCAAATCCGAAGACTCTCTTTTCTTTACCAAACTGATCAACGGCAAATTCCCCGATTACACCCGTATCATCCCCAAAGAGTGTCAGCGGAGTATAACGTTGCCCAAAAGCGCGATTGTCACCGCGATCAAGCAGATCACGACCATTTCGAACGACCTGAAACTGACTTTCCAGAAAGACGCCATTTTGTTCGAAAGTCTCAGTGACGACAACATCGAAGCCAAAACAGCCGTCGAAATCGAAAACGGCTTCGACGTCCCTTTCATCCTCGCGATCAACAGCCGTTACATCCTCGATTTTCTCGGACAGATCAACACCCCCGATTTTATCCTCGAAGCCAATGAATCAAACCAGCCTTTCGTACTACGCGAAAACAACTTCAAAACGATCGTTATGCCGATCGTCATTTAAAAAATTTTCTTTCCCCCCTTTTTTCTCCCCGTAAACGGGGAAAACCGTTATAAAACTTTCTTTTTAGTTTACCTGCGATAAAATAGAGCATTTAACACGCAACAGCGGGAGCAAACATGGAACACAACTACGGTGCCGGCAACATTAAAGTCCTCAAGGGGCTTGAAGCAGTTCGAAAACGACCCGGTATGTACATCGGTGACACGGGCCACCGGGGACTCCATCACCTCATTTACGAAGTTGTCGACAACTCGATCGACGAAGCGATGGCGGGCCATTGTGACACGATTTCGGTCACCCTCACCAAAAACGGCACGGCGATCGTAAGCGATAACGGCCGGGGTATTCCGACCGATATGCACCCGACTGAGGGAATTTCGGCGGCTACCGTCGTTTTGACCGTTCTGCACGCGGGGGGAAAATTCGACAAAGACACCTATAAAGTCTCCGGCGGTCTGCACGGGGTCGGGGTTTCGGTCGTTAACGCCCTCTCGTCTGACCTGAAAATGACGATTCACCGTGACGGGCAGATCCATGAACAGAATTTCAAATGCGGTATCCCCCAGGAACCGCTGGCCGTTACGGGAACAACCCGCAAACGGGGAACGACGATCGAATTTGCTCCCGATCCGTCGATCTTTACCGAAACGGTCATTTTCGATTACGACTACCTCGCCAAACGTTTCCGTGAGCTGGCTTACCTGAACCCGCGCATCACGATCGTTTTCAAAGACGAGCGCAACGGTGCTGAGAATACCTACCATTACGAAGGTGGGATCAGCCAGTTTGTCTCCGACGTCAACAAAAAAGAGGTGGTCGCGACCCCGTTTGCGTTCAGCGAACGGATCGAGGACATCGAGATGGATATCGCCCTGATGTACAATGACAGCTACGACGAAAAAACGTTTACGTTCGTCAATAACATCAACACTCCCAACGGCGGTACCCATGAAGCCGGTTTCCGCGCGGGATTGACGCGTGTCATCTCCAACTACAACAAACAAAACGGTAACGCCAAGGAAAAAGATGTCAACCTCAGCGGCGAGGACGTTGCCGAAGGGCTCATCTGCGTCGTCTCCGTCCGGGTTCCCGAACCGCAGTTCGAAGGGCAGACCAAGGGAAAACTCGGAAACACCTATGTCCGTCCCCTCGTGCAGAAAGTAACGTACGAAAAACTGACCAAATATTTTGAAGAGAACCCTATCCAGGCCAAGGCGATCGTCCAAAAGGCATTGATGGCGGCACGCGGACGTGAAGCGGCGAAAAAAGCGCGTGAACTCACCCGCCGTAAAGACGCGATGACCGTCGGAACCCTTCCCGGCAAACTCGCCGACTGTCAGAGCAAAGACCCCAGCATCAGCGAACTCTACCTCGTCGAGGGCGACTCTGCGGGCGGTTCGGCCAAACAGGGTCGCGATCGCGTCTTCCAGGCGATTTTGCCGTTGAAGGGTAAAATCCTCAACGTTGAAAAAGCGCGCCTGGACAAGATCCTTAAATCCGAAGAGATCACCAACATGATCACGGCGCTCGGATGCGGGATCGGTGAAGAGTTCAACGAAGAGAAACTCCGCTACCACAAAATCATCATCATGACCGACGCCGACGTCGACGGAAGCCATATCCAGACGCTGCTGCTGACGTTTTTCTTCCGTTATCTCCCCAAAATCGTCGAAAACGGCTACCTCTATCTGGCCCAGCCGCCGCTCTACCGCTACCAGAAAGGGAAAAAAGAGATCTACTTCAAAGACGATCGTGTTATGAACGCGTTTTTGATCGAGAACGGAATTCCCGCGCTGGAAGTCGAAAACATCGGCACCAACGATCTGATCAGCTTTTTCAAAATGGTCGATCATTACCGCAGTACCCTCGATGCCCTTGAACGCCGCTACGCGCTGGTCGATCTGATCCGTCATTTCATCGAAAATCCCGACATTATCGGGTTGGGAATGAACGAAATGTACGGGAAGGTCGAAGCGTTCCTGAGCGCTCAGGGAAATAACATTCTCAGTAAAAGCGTCAACGACGAGCAGATGCACCTGTTCGTCCAGACCAACGGCGGTCTGGAGGAGCTGATTATCAACGACGAACTCTTCGCATCCCCTTATTTTGCGGAAGCGACGTACGTTTACCGCAAAATTCAGGACTGGAACCTGCCGCTGGAGGGCGATCTGCTCGAAATGCTCAACCAGATCACCGATTACGCGAAAAAAGGCTCCTACATCCAGCGCTACAAAGGTCTTGGGGAGATGAATCCCGAGCAGCTATGGGAAACGACCATGACGCCGGAGAACCGCGTACTGCTGCGGATCACCATCGAGGATGCCGAATCGGCGAGTGAAGCGTTCAACCTTTTCATGGGAGATGATGTCGAACCGCGCCGGAACTACATCGAAACCCACGCCAAAGACGTTAAACACCTGGATATCTGATCCTGTATGACCTATACCGAGCAAAAAGAACGTTCCCACCGCTTCGTACTTGCGTTGCGGATCGGGCTTCCCGTCTTTTTGCTCATCGTTCTGACCCTTTTTACCCTTCTGAGCAAATGGACCGAAACGATGTTCGAATCGTTTGTGCTGATGTCCATCACAATGCTCGTTTTCATTGTCTATTTTATTTTGTACCTGATTTACCAGAGCAGCCGCGAAAACATCACCGACCCGCTGACCCATACGTTTACCGCCGAGTATTTTTTCAAGTTTTTCGATAAAAACGTCCAAAAAGGGGTCCGGACACTCATGATGATCAGCGTCGAAAACCTGTGGTTCATCAACGAGCGTTACGGGATTAAAAACGGGGATAGGGCACTTGTTGACGTAGTGGAGAAGGTAAACCTGTTTTTCGCCGAAAAAGGGTTTGAGAAACTTCCGGTATGCCGATACCGCGGGGGGGTGTTTCTCCTATTGTTTCCGGGGGAAAAAGAGAATTATGTCCCGGTTTTGGAACTTTTTTTGAGCAAATACCAGAACTTTGTCCGCAACGAGATCGAAATACGCCTCGAAGCGGTAATGGCCGACACGCGGCTGACGAATGACGCCGAGCTGCTTGTCAGCCGTTTGTACGAGCTTCACAACGAACGGACGAAAATCGAAAAAGAAGAAGATTATCCGATCAACGAACTCGAAAAAGAGGTGGTCGATGCGCTCGAGGAAAAACGGTTCAGCATCGGGTTTTGGCCCATCGATACAGACGAAGGGGAACTATACGACACTGCCGTAAAAATGGTCGATTCCAAAGGAAAACTGATCCATCAGAGCCGGTACGTTCCGATTCTCAACCGTCTGAATCTCATGCGCGGATTCGAGAGCGCGATACTCGAGGAAATCGGAAGCCTGTGCGTCGATTCGAACAAACGCTTTGTTATCAGTGTATCCCCCACAACGCTCCGAAATCCCCATTTCTTCGAACACGCACTCACCCTTTTCGAGCGTCGCCCCGCTGCCCGAGGCGCGATAGTTTTGATGTTCGAGGAAAAAGAGTATTTTCACCAGATGGAGCGCTTTTCCCAGCAAGTCGCCCATTACCGCAAAGCGGGTTATAGAATCGGGCTGGATCGGCTGGGGGGATATCACACGACGATGCTTTATCTCAAAGAGCTCGATGTCGACGTCGCCCGTTTCGATCCCCTCTACAGCCGCCACATACGGGAAGAAAAACATCAGAACCTTTTGCAGGGGCTTAACCTCGGCGCCCATCTGTGCGGCGTCAAAACCTGGATCTCCATGATCGAGGACGAAGAGGGTGACCGGATTGCGCGGTCGCTCAAAATCAACTACCGCCAGGGAAATTATCTCGGTAAAATTTTAACTACGAAAGACATTCAAGGATGACCATGAAATACGGAGAACAAATCGTCGAAAATTTCGACGTTGAAAAAGATTTTGAGATTTGGCCCAATCAGCACGAGCGTGATTATGTGATCAAGGTGACGCTGCCCGAGTTCACCTGCCTCTGCCCCCGCAGCGGATACCCTGATTTTGCGACGATTTACGTCGAATATACTCCCGACAAATGGGTGGCGGAACTCAAAGCGATCAAACTCTACATTAATTCGTTCAGAAACCGCCATATTTCGCACGAAAACAGTGCGAACGAGATCTATAGCGTCTTCGAACAGAAAATCGCTCCTAAGCGCTTAAAAGTGGTCGCCGATTTCTATCCGCGCGGAAATGTCCACACGGTCGTCGAGATCGACAGCGAAAAGATCGTAAAAGAAAAATAAACGGAAAAATCCCCGTTCGGGGAAAAGAGAGGAAGGCGGGGATATTTAACCGAATTTTCCGGTGATGTATTCCTGCGTCAGTTTTTCTTTCGGGGTGACGAAGAGCTCTTCGGTATGCCCCAGCTCCACCAGTTCCCCCAGGTACATAAACCCCGTATAGTCACTTACCCGCGCCGCCTGCTGCATGTTGTGCGTAACGATGATGATGCTCACCCGCTCTTTGAGTTCGATGACCAGTTTTTCGATCCCCTGCGTCGAGATCGGATCAAGCGCGGAGGTGGGTTCGTCGAAAAGGAGCACTTCGGGCTCTACCGCGATCGCGCGGGCGATGCACAGCCGCTGTTGCTGACCGCCTGAGAGGCCGTTGGCGTCGTGTTTGAGACGGTCTTTGACCTCTTTCCACAGCGCCGCGTCCTGAAGAGCCTTTTCAACTCTTCCTTCCAGTTCACTTTTGTTTTTGATCCCCTGCAGTCGCATACCGTAGGCGACGTTGTCGAAAATCGACATCGGAAACGCCGTGGGTTTTTGGAAGATCATCCCGATTTTGGTCCGAAGATGGATCAGGTCTTCTTTGGGGGCGAGGATGTTGCGCCCTTCGAATTCGATCTCTCCGGCGTAGGTGTTACCGGGATAGAGATCGTGCATCCGGTTGAACGAGCGCAGCAACGTCGTTTTTCCGCACCCCGAAGGGCCGATCAGTGCCGTGACGGCATGTTTGGCGATCGGCATCGTGATTTTTTTGAGGCTGGGTGCGGATGCCCCTTTGTAGGTGAATTCGAAATCGCGCACGTGCAGCGCGCATTCGTCCTGGATATCGATGATGGAAGCCATAATTATTTCCTTTTCTTTCCGTAGAATAAGATCAGTCGTCCGAGGATATTAAGTCCCAGGATAAACATCGAGAGGATGAACGCCGCGGCCCATCCGAGCTGCTGCCAGTCCTCATAGGGGCTGATGGCGTAGTTGAAGATCGTGACCGTCAGCGACGGCATCGCCTCGTTGAGATCGGTAGTGAAAAAGTTGTCGTTGAACGACGTGAACAACAGCGGTGCCGTTTCCCCGCCGACGCGGGCAATTCCCAGGAGTACCCCGGTGAGAATCCCCGCTTTGGCGCCGCGGTAGACGACGTCCATGATCACTTTGTATTTAGGCGCACCCAGTGCGAATGCCGCTTCGCGCAACGTCCCGGGGACGAGCTGAAGCATATCGTCGGTGGTCCGGAGGATAATGGGGATCATGATGATCCCCAGCGCGATCGCCCCGGCCCACGCGCTGAAATGCCCCATCGGCATGACGACGACGGCGTAAACGAACGCCCCGATGACGATCGAGGGAGCCGACATCATGATGTCGCTGATGTCGCGGATAGCATGGGCCAGACGCGAATTTTTGCCGTATTCGCTGAGGTAGGTCCCGGCCATGATCCCCAGCGGAACGCCGATCAGGGTGGCGAGACCGACGAGGATCAGCTGTCCGACGAGAGCGTGCTTGAGGCCGCTATCCTCATACCCCGGAGGGGCACCTTCCATCGTGAAGATGTTCCAGTTCAGGGCATTGATCCCGTTACTGACGAGAACATAGAGGATCCAGAACAAAAAGCCCAGCGCGACGACTGCGCTGAGACTCGAGAGGGTCAGCGCGATGCGGTTGATCACGATCCGTTTTTGGGTAGCGGTCATTGGCCTTTCCTCACTTTACGCAAAAAGTAGAATTTCGCAACGGCGATGACGACGAAACTCATGACGAGCAGGGTCAGCGCCAGTCCGAAGAGGCTCGAGAAATAGAGCGATGAATCGGCCTCGGTAAACTCGTTGGCGAGTGTCACCGGGATCGACGTCGTCGGCGAGAGGATCGAGGTGGGGGTGTGGTGAACGTTCCCCATGACGAAGGTGACGGCCATCGTCTCCCCGATTGCCCGCCCCAGTGCCAGGATCAGCGAACCGATTATCCCCGCTTTGGCGTAAGGGATGATAATGTCCTTGATAACGTCCCACTGGGTTCCCCCCAGCGCGTAGGCCGACTCTTTGAGGATATCGGGGGTGGTGTTCATCGCATCACGGGTTACGGCGGCCATGAACGGGAGGATCATGATCGAGAGGACGATTGCGGCGCTGAGGAGCCCGATCCCCATTCCGCCGAAGAGGTCGCGGATGATGGGGACGAAGTAAAAAAGGCCCCACATTCCGTAAATCACCGAGGGGATCGCGGCGAGGAGCTCGACGCTGACCCCGAAAAAGCCCTTGATTTTGTCGTGGGCGATTTCGCTCAAAAAGATGGCGACGCCGATCGCGACGGGAATGGCGATCAGCATCGCCAGGAAGGTCGAAACGACCGAACCGAAAATCGCCGCATAGGCGCCGAATTTATCAACGTTCGGAGCCCATTCGTCTTTTGCGATGAAATCGAATCCGAAGGCCTGCATCGCTTCGGTCGAATGGTCGAAAAGGACGACGAAAATCCATGCGACGATGAAAAGGATCAGCAGGGCGCTGAAACGGGTCATGTTGTGAAAGATTTTATCGAGCATGCCTTGCCTTGAAAGGGGGTACCCCTGAAAAATGGAGGCAATTGTATTACACGATGGTTACAGCTCTGTTACGATTGTTTCGCGAGCCATTCGAGCGCTTCGGCGCGGGTGGTGATGTCGCGGTTGAGCTGGGCTTCGTACGCCTTGTCGAGAAGGAGTTTGAAGGTTTCGCCCGGTTCCATCCCCGCTTCGATCAGGTCGCGGCCCATCAGCAGCGGCGGGGGAGGTGCGTACAAGACACCCAGACACTCCGCCTTGTCGTGCAGCCATATCCCCGCTTCAAAGCAATCGGGGGTGTCGCCGACGAATGCGCGGCCGAAAAAATCGGCTTCGGCGACGCGGATAAGACGGTCGATGCACACCTCCGTGCTGAGACGGAGTATTTCCGAATCCGAAGCGTTCGAACGGGAGAGTTTGCGGGGCCATCCGTGGTATCGCACGAGGGGGAGAACCCCTTCGATGAGGGTTTTGTCCCCCGTGATTTTTTCCAGCCATTCCCGCGCGAGTTCCACCCCCTCTTCGGCGTGGCGCGGTGCATTGAGTTTGCCGTTTTGGACGAGGGTGGTGAGCGGTTTGCCGATATCGTGCAGCAAAACGGCGAACATCAAGATCAGGTCTTCGCGCTCCTCCCCCCTGCGCATCGTCGCCATGACGTCCACCGCCATCAGGGTATGGGTCCATACATCCCCTTCGGGATGGGAGAGGTAATCCTGAGGCGTCGAGTCGAACTGCTCCAACGGGGTAAAAAACGCGAGCCCGCCCATCTCTTTGAGGAGCTCCAGTCCCAGCGAGGGGCGGGGGCTGAGGAGGAGCAGTTTTTTGAACTCTTCGAATATCCGCTCTTTGGGGAGTTCTTCGAGGGCGCCTTGTGCGATCATGGCACTACACAGCTCTAGCAGTCCCGCGTCGCAGGAGAGCTCGAATCGGGCCGCAAACTGGACCGCCCTCAGGACCCTGAGCGGATCGTCGACGAAGGTTTCGGGATCGACGCAGCGCAGCCGTTTGGAAGCGAGGTCGCCGATTCCTCCGAATGGGTCGAGGAAACGCTTCTCGATGGGATCGTAGCCGATGGCATTGATCGTAAAATCACGCCGCCGCGCAGCGGTAGCGAAATCGATGTCGCTGTGCCAGGTGACGTCGAAGCCTTTGTGGCCGAAACCCCGTTTGGATTCGGTGCGGGGAGGGGAAAAATCGATTTTGTACTCCCCGAGCGAAAGTTTGAACACACCGAAGCTTTTGCCGACGAGGTTGAGTTTGCCGAACGGCCGGAGGAGGGTTTCGATCTGTTCGAGCGTCCTGACGTTATAGAGTTCGATATCGATGTCGGGATTGACGTTTCGGGCGAGGGCGTCGCGGACGAATCCTCCTACGAGGACCGGACGGATGCCCGCTTCCCAAAGGGTGCGGATCACTTCGTTGACGGGTTCGGGAAGGGGGATCATTTTTTCGGCTTTGCCGGTTTTTCGACGAGATGGCCGATCGGAAAGCCGAACGTCGAACCGATTCCGAGAGTGCTTTCGATGCTCAATACCGTGTCGTGGAGTTTGAGGATGTAACTGACGATCGAAAGTCCAAGGCCCATCGAGTTGTCCCAGCGGTTTTTCTGGACGCGGTAGAACTTGGAGGTGATTTTGTCCAGTTCGGCGGGTGAGATTCCGATCCCCCTGTCGGTGACGGCCAGCGTCGTTTCGGTGAGGGTGAGTGTCACCTCCTCCTCGGAATATTTCAGGGCGTTATCGACGAGATTGGTGATGACGAGCTCCATCATCGTTTTATCGGCAAACACCGTTTTGGAAATCCCGTGATAGACGATGCGCCGGTGGGGGTATTTCCCCTGGAGGATCGAAACCGTTTCGGTGCACACCTCTTGCATGTCAAATCTTGTCGGTTTGGCCTGAAGATCGTTGTTTTCGAGTTTGACCGAGAGGGCGAGACGGTCGAGCATCAGCGTCACGCGCTGCGTGTTGGCAAGGATCTTTTCGAGGAACTTCTGCCGTATTTTGGGATCGAGTTCGGGATCGTCCTGAAGGGTCTCCGTATATCCCATGATCGCCGCGATAGGGTTTTTGAACTCATGGCTGATCGCCGAGAGGATATCGTTTTGCTGTTTGTTGATAAGGCGCAGTCTGGCGGTGTGTTTACGTTTTTGTTTGTCGCGGTTATGCAGTTTCTTGACGAGGTTTTTGAGTAACAGCGAAATCTGCAGGAATTCCCGGAAAAACTCGGGTTTGAGGACCGCCTTGTAGTTTTTGGCCGATATTTCATCGAGATAGCGGGTAATCTGGACGATGTCGTAACGCGCTTTTTTGGAGATGTTATAGGCGATGGCGAGCGAAATGATTGTCAGGATCGCAAACGCGGCAAAAAATTTGATCCACAGCGCGTAGAAGTGGTCCATCACGTTTTTAAGGCTCATGGCGAGCCGGAAATAGAGCGTTTTGTCGGGGGTCGTTATTTTTTTGGCGATGTAGATGAAGTCGGTTTTGAGGGTTTCGGAATAACGGATCGTCATCCCGTAGGGTTCGCTCATCGAATGCATTACCTCGATCCGTCCCAGGTGGTTTTCCATCCCCCGTTTGTCGGTGTCGCTTTCGGCGATGACGGTGCCGTCTTCGGCGATCACGGTGACCCGGTACCCTGTTTTGAGGGCGGTCTGTTTTGCCAGCGCGTCGTAATCGGCAGTTGCGGCGACGGCATTTTCAAGGAGGGCGATGCTGCGTACGAGCTGGTTTTTCCCGTCTTCGATAATCATGTTTTTGAGGGTGAAAAAGCTGATGGCGGAGGCAACCGCGAGCGCGGCGACGAACAACCCCAGGACGTTCAGGAAAAAGAGCTGATGGATTCTTAGCACAGCGTGTATCCGACTCCCCGTACGGTTTTGATGTAGTCTTTGGTTTTATCCGGATCGATTTTCTCTTTGAGGCGGTTGATCGCGACATTGACCGTCCGCTCCTGGTACACCTCGTCGCCTCCCCAGACGTGTTCGAGCAGGTAATCCCGATCAAGGACGACGTGCTGGTTGGCAATCAGTGCGTGCAGCAGGTCGAATTCAAGTTTGGTCAATTCCACGGGAGTGCCATCAATCGTGAGGGTCCGCGCGGCAAGGTTAAGGGACATATCCCGATAGACGAGGGAGCCTTCCATCGAGAGCTTTTTGGTGCGGCGGAGGATCGCCTTGACCCGCAGCACGAGCTCTTTCATGCTGAAAGGTTTGGTGATGTAATCGTCGCCGCCGCGTTCGAACCCCTGTTCGATCTCTTCGTCTTTGTGCTTGGCACTGACGAAGATGACGGGGGTCTGAACCCCTTTTTTGCGGAGCATTTCGACAAATTCGCTCCCCTCCGCCCCGGGAAGGTTGCGATCCATCAAGATCAGATCGACGTTCTCTTCTTCCAGCGCTTCGAGTACCCTTTTGGTGTTGAGAAACCCGATCGTCTCGAAACCCTCTTTGGCCAGATGGTATTCCATCAGCTCCAGAATGTCCTGTTCATCCTCGACGATCAGTATGAGCGCGTCCACGTATCGGCTCCTCATGGGTTTAGTTGTAGATGTGCAACTCTCCGCCTTTTTGCGCGTAGAGAAGCAGTGCGGCGATATTGACGGCACGGTCGCCCGAACGCTCCAGTTTGCGAAGGGTTCCGAGCACCTTGACGTATTCGACCGAGAGTTCGCCCGAGGTGATGATGAGGGTCAGCAGCTCTTTTTCCATGATGGAAAAAAGATCGTCGTTTTTAGACTCTTCGACCATCACTTTGCGGTAGAGTTCCTCGGCATCGCAAAGCTCGCGGGATTCCAGACACTCGTAAATGTATTGTAGCGCATTGAGGGTCGTTTTGTGCAACTGGATCATCGCGCCGGTGAGGACGCTAAGATCACATTCTCCCGCGCAATGTTCCTGTAGACGGCGGGCGTATTTGCGCATTCCGTCGCCGATCCGGTCGAGTTCGTTGGTCATTTTCAGATACGCCACGAGCAGCCGCAGTTCGTCGGCCTCCGGGCCGAAGAGGGCAAACGTCTTGATGATTTCGTTATCGATCCGGTTTGCGTCGCTCTGGAGATTTTTAAGATGGTTGCGCGCGCTTTCGTAGAGGGCGGTATCGCCGTTTTCGAAAGCGTGAAGCGTCTCTTCGCTGGTGCGGATGATTTGCAGCAGCAGCTCCGAGATCATCGAACGGATTTCGCTGAGTTTGTTTTCGTAGCGTGGTAACATGGCTGGCCTTTGGACAGGAATTGGTGCGCGATTGTAACTTTTGTTTATAACAGGGCGATTACAAAACCAAGCGGTGTTTGTAATCTTTTCGTTATATCGGCCCAATACAATGGCGGCATCAAAACACCAAGGATATCAAGATGCTAACGAAAGCTACCAAAGGTTTAGTCATTGCGGCTATCGCTGCGACGTCAATGATCGCTGCGGATAAAATCAGCGGCGCGGGGGCTACGTTCCCGGCTCCGTGTTATTACGATTGGGCGTACAGTTACCAAAAAGCGACCAAAACACGCGTCAACTATCAGGCGATCGGATCGGGCGGGGGGATCAAACAGGTCTCCGAGCGTATCGTTGATTTCGGCGGAACCGATGCGCCGATGACGCCCAAAGAGCTTGCAAGCGCGAAACTGCTTCAGTTCCCGGCCGTGATCGGATCGATCGTCGTGGCACACAACCTTCCTGGTGTGGCGGACGAAAAACTGAAACTCAAAAACAGCGTCGTTGCCGATATTTTCGCAGGCAAAATCACGATGTGGAACGATCCGGCGATTGCTGCGGATAACGCGGGGGTCAAACTTCCGAATCAGAAAATCATCGTGGTCCACCGTTCCGACGGATCGGGAACGACCCATGTATTCACCGACTATCTGAGCGAAGCGTCCAAAATGTGGAAAAGCCAGTTCGGCGTCGGCAAGGCGATCGGCTGGAAAACCGGCGTCGGCGGCAAAGGGAACGAAGGGGTGACCAACCTCATCAAGCAGACGCCGTATTCGATCGGTTACATCGAAAACGCCTATAAAGAGAAAAACAACCTTGCGGCGGCGACGCTTCAAACGGCTGAGGGCAAATGGGTCAGCGCGACTCTCCCGAATTTCCAGAACGCGGTCAAACAGGCCAAATGGAGCAAAAAAGACCACTTTTACAGCTCGCTGGTCATGCAGGACAACGCCTACCCCATCGTGGCGGCAACGTTCATCCTGATGCCAAAAGAGAAAGCCGAATCAAACGAAGAAGTGATCAAATTCTTTGACCATTCATTCCGTAACGGCGACAAAGCGGCTCAGAAACTCGGATACATCCCCCTTCCGGTCGAGACGACGAATCTTGTCCGCCAGTATTGGGCTGAAAACAAATAAACCCGCTTTTTCTCCTCCCCTCTACGGGGTCGGGACCCCTAAGCGCGCCGAGGCGTTTTTAGGTGTGCCGGCAGCCGGCACACCCGTCTCATTCTCCTTCACTTAAGTTTTTCGGTGCCGTCCCTGCGTATGCGTTCGGCCCGTGTTTGCCCTCCGTTTCCCCGTTTGTAACCGTTTCGCAATGTAACATCCGTGTAATCTGATTTTTCTACAATGACGCCACCAAACAATACAGGAGTGATTCACATGAAAAAAGTTGCGTTATCTGCCCTTGCTGCGGCGATGATGAGCGGTGTTGCCTACGCGGACACGTTGACTCTCTACACAGATCCCAAAACGGGTCAGGTATTTACCACAGCCGGTGAAGGGCGCGTAGAGATGGGCGATTTTATCAGCGCCAAAGACGTTGACATGCAGTTGCGTGACCAGGAGTCGAAACTCTCTGAGTACCAGGACAAGCAAAGCAAATACGTGAACGTTAAATCGAAGGCGAAAAGCCTGGAATTCAGCGGAACGCATTACCTCGGATTTACAAGCGTAGACCCGTCGACCAAAGTCGATTCGGCAACCAGCAACTCGAACTACCAGGGACGTTCGTCCGGGTTTGAAATGCGCCGTAACTACGTTCAGGTTAAAGGGTATTTCAATGACAAAGATTACTTCCGCGTAACGCTCGATGCGACGAAAGAGCTGGCATCGGACGCCGTGTCGGGGGCTCAGAACAAAGGGTATGCCGACGTATTCGTCAAATACGCCTACCTCTACCTGGATAAAGTGCTTCCGTATACCGGCGTTGAAATGGGTATCGTCCACCGTCCGTGGATCGACTACGAAGAGCACAACGGCTGGCATTACCGTTCGTTCAACAAAGTCGTTCTGGAAGAGAAAGGGACGGCAACCGAATCGGGTGTAGACCTCGTCAACTCGGCAGACTTCGGGGTAAACTTCAAAACACAGACCGATATGTTCAGCTCCGAGATCGGTGTTTTCAACGGTGAGGGTTATCATGCGGACAAAGATGCGGCAAACCAGGAAAACTCCAGCCAGCTTTCGGTGGAATGGCGTTTGACAGGTCACCTCATCGGCAGCGGCGAAAAAGTCGGCAAAAACGATCGGACCAAAGATACGTATGCCAACATCTCGACGTACGGTTTGATTTCGAACAATCACAAAGACAATGACGTTGACCTCGGCGGCGTAAACGACAAAAACGAATACGACCGCAGCTTTTACGGCGTTCACGCCGTCTACAACCAGCCCGAATTCCTGATCGCGGGTCAGTATTTCACGGCTAAAGACAAAGCACGTACGCAGGATATTGCGACGTCGTTTGACAACAAAGACTACAAAGGGTGGTCGATCAATGCCGAATACCGCCCTATCCAGGATTGGACGGTTATCGGACGTTACGACAACTACGAAATCGAAACCGAGCTTAACGGTGCCGTAACATCGAAAGTCGAAGGGGATAAAATCATCGCCGGTCTGGCTTACAAGTACAGCAAAAACGTCAGCTTCATCGGTTCGGCCAAATTCATCGACGAAAAAGATTCCGCTGTAACCTCGAAAACGGGTGATACCGGCGAATCCAAAGACGTTTACATGCTCACGACCGAAGTGAAATGGTAATCGGCTGAATTCTCTTTTCTCCCCCTTCCCCTCCCGGGAAGGAGACAAATCCTCTATTTATGCTACAATCTCCCAAACACACTTAACGGACGACGTTTATGCAAACACCGCTGGTTCTGACGCTTCTGGGATTATTGTTTTTATTGATAACGCTGGTATTTTTGTACGTTTGGCTGGGGCGATCCCCCAAAACAGAGCGTACCGTCCACACGATTGAGACGTTCGAAACGCTCAGCGCCGTTATCCTGAACCGTTCGGCCAGCCGTGCCGAATTGCACCGTGCGGTGGGGATCTTGCTGGAGCGTTTCGCGACGATCAACGCTCATACCCTTCCCGCATACGAGCGCCTTATGGAATCGTTGTGCGTCCATCCCGGAGCCGATTCCAAAATCGTCCTCAGATTCGAAAAGACCCTGCGGCGGGTCAATCCCAAATACGATCATCAGATCGAACACGCTCTTCGTCTGGGACTCCAGGCGCGCGGATAGCCCTTAGCGGATTTTGTACCCTATCGGGACGGTAATCCGAACGCTTTTTTGCGGTTTGGGAAATTCCGAAGCGGAGGTTTCGATAAGGTCGCAGGCGGCATCGTCGAGCATCTCGAACCCCGAACTCTGCGTCACCGACACCGACCCTACTTCCCGTGCTGGGGTCAGGGTGAACGACACTTTCACCTCTCCCTGCTGTTTGAGCCGAAGGGCATTTTTCGGGTATTTGAGCCGCTCGGCGAGAATGGATCGGATTTTCGCGATATTCTCTTCCTCGTATTTTTCTTCCGCCGGAGGGGGAGGAGGCGCGGCTTTTATCTCCTGGCGCGGTGCGGGGGCTACAAGCGGTGCGGGTGCCGGGACGGCGAGGGGTGTCGGCTGGAGCGGTTTCGATACCGCCGGAACCGTTGCGCTCACCGGTTTGGCGGCAATCGCAGGTTTTGCTATGGGCTGCGCGGGGACTGTGGCTGTTTCTTTCCGCTTTGGCTGGGGGGGAAGGGGTGTTTGGGGATCAGCCGGCGGTGTTTCGGCAGATTGGATAGGGGCATAAGATGAGAGTGTCACCGCCAGCCGGGTTTCGGTCAGCGGAGATTTTTGAAAAATCTGGTATGCGCCCCATCCCGCAGCGGCAATCAGCAGGTGGATTGCCAGGGAAGCGCCGAACGAACGGAAACGGTGCACGGCGTTTTAGAGTTTGACTTCGACTTTTGAAGACGCACGGAGCGTTTCGGTCGTTTTGTTCATCTGCGCTTTGAACTTTTCGATTTTGATAAAGTTCATAATGTCGTTTTTGACTTTGTCGTAAGGCACTTTTTTACCGTCTTGTTTCATTTTGTCGGCATTGGCGTCGTAGAACGTTTTGGCCTCTTTGTCGGTGACCGAAATTTTGCGCATCTGCTGTTTCATCCACATGTCGACGGCCAGATCGTCTTTAAGTGCGGCGTATTGGGCTTTGAACGCCGGGGTATTCTGAATACCGCTTTTTTTCACCTGGTTTTTGATGAGCGCTTGGTTGATGAGCTGATCGACGACCTGGCGTTTCATTTTCGGGTCGAGTTTTTCAAAGTTCATTCCGGGCATCGCTTTGGAAACGAACGCGTTCGCGTCCGATGAGGTGATGGGCTGCCCGTTGACGATGGCGAGCGTGGCGGGAGCCGCCAGGGCGAGAGTGGCTGAACACAAAACGGTTGCGAGAACGATCGAAGGTTTGAACGGCATGGGAACCCTTTTTGGATAATGATCCGTTATTATAATGGGGAGTTGCCTCCAAAAAGATTAACGGACCGAAATTTGGTTCAAGGGCGCATGCAGCTGCGATGGTAGCTGTTAAGGAGACAGGTGTTGAGTTCCCGGTCGGACAGATCAAGCTGCAAGATCAGGTTCCCGATCCGCGGAAGGTCGTTTTTCTCCACCGCGATTGCCAGCTCCAACAGCCGTCCGAGTTCCCCTTTTCCGTGCAGCAGCGCCTCACTGATCGTTTTGTCGACTTTCATCTGTGCCAGGAGCTCTTCGTAATCTCCCTCGAACATCAGCCGGGCGCTGGAGAGTATCCCCGTCATGTAGGCGACGTCGGCGAAGTGGACCGACTGTTTCAGGGTGTAGGCGAGTTCTTCCATCAGGTACGCGCGCTGGAGCGCTTGGGAGGTGACCTCTTTGGTTTTGGCGTTTTCTTCGGGCGTTCCGTTCTCCCCGTCGGCGTAAAACATCAGTTCCAGCCAGCATGAGAGCCGCTTGCGCCCCAGCAGCAGCAATGCCTGTTCGACAGACGAAACGGCGTCCTGGGGTATCTCTTCGTTTTGTTTGATCAGTTTGAGCAGGTTGATGGTAAGGTAGGGGGATGTGTTGAACTTCGAGAGGATCTCCTCGAGAGGGGCATTCGTTTTAAGCAGGTAGATCAGGTCGAGCAGCAACGACGCGTCGGGATCGAAATTCTCTTTTTTGAGCAGGTCGGGAGCGCAGAAGTAGTACCCCTGAAAATAATCGAACCCGTATGTTTCGGCTTTTTTCAGCGCGGCTTCGTCTTCGATTTTTTCGGCGATAAACGTCAGGCGGTGCGTTTTGAGTTTTGAGAGGGTCTGCTCGGGTGCGTTCAGTGCGGCGATATCGATTTTGACGTAATCGATGTAAGGCAGAAGCGACGTGACGCGGGCCATGAAATCGGTACAGTCGGTTCCGGGGGTGTAATGGTTGAGGGCGAAACGGTACCCTTTGGCGTGGAGTTCCGCGATCCGCTCGACGAGCGCGTCGTTGATCCGGGACGATTCGAGGATTTCGAGCACGAACGAACGGGGCGGGACCGTCAGGACGATTTTGTCCATGATGACCGTGTCGTCGACCTTGATAAACGCGATTCGGCCGTTGGTGAGCGTTTGAAGACCCACGTAGTTGAGGGTATTGACCAAAACGCGCGCGGTGGCATGGAGATGGTTCGAAACGTGTGCCGCATTGTCGTGCGTGTCGCGATAAAGGAGTTCATAGGCAAAAACCTGCCCGTGCCGATCGAAAATGGGCTGATGCGCCAGATATACCGAAAGTTCCATACTGCCTTCCTTTGTCAACGCTCTTCATCCCATTATAACGGCTATTAATAAAAAATTCAATTTCACTGTACCCGCAGGCGGTGTGGATTATGTTACGATAGAGGGATGAAAACCCTTCGGCGTTCAGAGATTCTTTCGGTATTGGAAACTGCGGAAGAGGGGCTGGCGGAAGCGGAGGCGGCATTACGCCTCGCAGAGTACGGCCCCAACCTTCTGCCGCGTATCCGGCCCCGTTCCGTGTTGCTGAAACTTCTCGATCAATTTACCCACTTTTTCGCCCTTCTTCTTTGGATGGCGGCGGGGATCAGTTTTCTCTCGGCCGCGCTTGACCCTTCATCGGGGATCGAGGCAATCGGCTGGGCCATTCTCGTCGTTATCGTTTTGAACGGATTGGGAGGATTTTATCAGGAATACCGCACCGAACGGAGCCTCGAAGCGTTGCGGAACATCCTGCCGCAACGGGTGAACGTCCTCCGTGAGGGGAAGCGACGCACGATTTGTGCGGATGAACTCGTGATCGGGGATGTCGTTTTGGTGGGCGAAGGGGACAAAGTCCCCGCCGATCTCTACATTCTGAGTGCGTTTGATGTCTGGGTGAACGAAAGCACCCTCACCGGCGAAAGCGTTCCGGTCTCCGCCGACGCGGTTGAAACCCCCCATCCCCGTCATACCCTCTATTCGGGGACGTTTGTTGTCAAGGGGGAAGCCCAAGGGGTCGTCTACGCCGTCGGAAAAGAGACCCGCTACGGGAAAATCGCCATGATGACCCAGGAGGTCGACTCGGGGATCGGGCATCTCCAAAAAGAGATTTCCCATATCTCCAAAGTGATTGCCGCCGTCTCTTTCGCGATTGCGGGAAGCTTCATCGTTATTGCCGGGATGGAGGGATTTGAGCTGTGGAAATCGTTTTTATTCGCGCTGGGGGTACTCGTCGCGATGATTCCCGAGGGGCTCCTCCCGACCGTCACTCTTGCCCTTGCATTCGCGGCGCGTAGAATGGCTTCCAAAGGATTTTTGGTCAATACCCTGTCGGTGATCGAAAATCTCGGGGCGGTGACGGTCATTGCGACCGATAAAACCGGAACGATTACCCGCAATACGATGGAGGTGGTAACTCCCCGCTTCCCCCCTTCTGAGGAGATGCTTGATGCGATTATGTTGTGCAACCGGGCCGACGGGGAACGGGGAGATCCCGTCGATCTGGCGCTGCTGCGTTATGCGCAGCGTTACGACGATCCCGCTAGGCGTCGGGATGACAAGCCGCTGTTGGCCGAATATCCTTTTGACTACCATCTCAAACGGATGGGTACCCTGCATCAAACACCGCAGGGGTATGAAGTTTTCGTCAAAGGGGCTCCCGAAATCATCATAGCGCTGTGCGATACGGACGGTTCGGGAATGCCCCTTGACGCTTCTTCGAGGGAGAGGTTGAGTACGGAGCACGACGCTATCGCGTCGGGAGGGTACAGGGTGATCGCCCTTGCTAGAAAACGCTCCAGCGCACTCCCCCGTTCGCGTGAAGAAGCCGAGCGGGGACTATGCTTTATCGGTTTTATCGCACTGGTCGATCCGCTGCGCGAAGATATCATCGAAGCGGTCGCCAAATGCCACAGGGCCGGAATCCGGTTGCTGATGATAACGGGTGACCATCCGGTCACGGCGGGTTCGATAGGGGTTCAGGCGGGGATTATCGATTCGGTGGAGGATGTTTTGAGTTCCGAGCAGATCGAATCGATCCCGCCGGAGGGGCTTAAGCGGCTGCTGAAAAAAAACCGGGTGTTCGCGCGCGTTTCTCCCGAACAGAAGCTCCGTATCGTCACCCTGCTCAAAGAGATGGGAGAGACGGTCGCGGTCACCGGAGACGGCGTCAACGATGCCCCGGCGCTCAAAAAAGCCGATGTCGGCATTGCGATGGGATCGGGGACCGACGTTGCCAAGCAAAGTGCCGATGCCGTTTTGGTGGACGACCATTTCGCGACAATCGTCAAAGGGATCGAAGAGGGACGTGCCGTTTACGAAAACATCCGCCGTTTTATCACCTACATGCTCGCCAGTAATCTTCCCGAAGCGGTCCCCTACATCCTCTATTTCTGGATCGGAGCTCCGCTGGCGCTCCCCGTCGCACTGGTGCTTGCGATCGATCTTGGAACCGATATCATGCCGGGATTGGCATTGGGTGCCGAGCCGCCCCACAAATCGCTGATGCGCAAAGGACCCCGCAGCCGCAAAGAACCGATTCTGACCCCCGGAGTCTATTTGAGGGCGTTCGGTTTTCTGGGGATACTCGGATCGGTCGCATCCATGGGGTTTTTCTTCGGCTATCTTTATGCCCACGGCTGGGAGTGGGGAACGACCCTTTCGTGGAACGATCCGCTCTATCTGCAGGCGACGACGCTCGCATTTGCCGCGATCGTATTCGCCCAGATCGGAAACGGCCTCTCCTGCCGGAGCGAACGCGATTCGCTGCGCAGCGTAGGGTGGGGAAGCAATCCGTATTATTGGGGAGGGGTCGCTTCGGAGTTGGTTATTCTGGGTGTGATCGTCTGGATGCCGGGCGTATCGGGCATTTTTGCAACGGCTCCGTTTGAACCGGCCTACTGGGCCGGAGTGGCGATGATCGTTCCACTGGTCGTGGCGGTCGAAGAGGTGCGCAAAGCGGTGGTACGTTATCGAGGATGAAATAAAAAATATCGGAGGATTATTTTACAATGAGGATGGTGGACCCTAGCGGGATCGAACCGCTGACCTCGTCGCTGCCAGCGACGCGCTCTCCCAGCTGAGCTAAGGGCCCAAAGTTTTGGAACGGAAATTATAGAGTGTGCATCCTAAAATGTCAATAGGGAGCCAAAAAACGGTCGATGTGTAAAGTTTTCAACGCATTGTGCCGATATAAGCGGTATGAAAAAGTTAGCCCTTACAATCATCCTCGGTGTCACAGGCGTAGCGTTGAACGCTCAGGAATATACGATCCAGACGATCAGCGCCAAAAAAGAAGCTTCCATCACTCCCGCTTTCGAAAAGAAAGTACATAAAAGCGCTTTGCAAAGCGTCAAGAAAAAAGAGGGAATCTGCAACGTTGTGACGGTGGGACGTTACGACAGTGTCAAAAAAGCGCGCGCGGACCTGGCTAAAGCCAAAGCGATCGCCAAAGACGCCTTTGTCCGTCCGATCGAGCGGAACGTACCCAAATCGTGTGAGAGCGCAAGCGCGGCGAAAACCGACAAAGAATCTCCGGCCAAAGAGAGCGTTGCCGCAGTGGCGCATACCACAGCCCCCGTAACCGTCGAAAAACCCAAGGAGGCGATTGCAGCGGCTCCGGTTGCGGCCCCGCATCCGGTTGCCCCGGTCGTCCAGGAAACCCCGAAAACGGTTTCAACCGCGACAGTGCGTCCGACCGTTGTGGTATATGATCGCAATCTCGCCCGAAAAAGCGATATTCACGACGCGATCGAATATTACAAGACCTCTCCCTACCACACCTTCAAGCCCGTGGCGATGCAGAGCCGTTAAGGCTCTTTGTTAAGGGCGCTGTACAGACAGTCCAGATCGATTCCCAACTCGTTTTTTGCCGCCGCGTGAAGCTTCTCTAGCAGTTCGAGGGGGGTTTCCCCGTCGGCGGGATAACACACGGCGGCCGAGGGGACGGCGGTCGCGAACCGCTCATTTACCATTTTTTTGACGATGCCGGTCCCGTAGCGGTCGGTGTAGGGCATCACCACGAAGTAGTGGTGGTCGTAATGGACGAGTGAATCGGAGGTCCGGAGCAGCGTCCCAAGCGTCGGCTCGACCGATTCGGGGATCACCTCTGAAAAATCGAACAGCATCACCGCAAAACTTTCCGACCGGTTTTCGTTGAGCCTGTCGGCAAGCCCGATATTGAGCTCCACCAGCGCCGTAAAATCATAAAACGCAAACATAACTCCCGCCATACTGACTCCTTGGACAAAATCTCAAAACAGTATAACGTAAGTTTGGATTTACAGCGGCAAATCGAAAAAATAGGCCAGCCCGTAATAGATACTGTAAAGACCGTAGATCAAAATGGCCGATGCGGCGATGCGGTTCATCGTCTGGCGAAACGCGATCTCTTTGAAAAAACTGACCGACTGCCCGAGCGCGAGGAGGGTGGGAACGGTAGCGAGGCCGAATGCCGCCATGATCAGACCCCCGTCGATAACCGAAGCGGAGGCTGCGGCTTTGGCGGCGAAAAAGAAGACGAAACCGCAGGGAAAAAAGCCGTTCATCACCCCGAGGGCGAAAAAGCTGCCGACGCCTTTGCTTTTGATAAGGCGGGAAAAAAGGGCTTTGAAGAGAGAATTGGAGGAGAAACCGCGCTCCAGGGCGTGGATAAGCGACGAGACGCCGAACATCCCCAGTGCGGTGACGACCATGACGGCCCCGGCGAAAATGAACAGGGCCCCGTGCATCTCCATCGTAAAGCTCAACAAGGCTCCAAGCGCCCCGAAAAGCATCCCCAGAACGACATAGGAACTCACTCGCCCCAGATTGTAGGCGCCGTGGCGGATCAGTTGGGCGACACGCGACATCGACGCATCGATTTTGGTCGAGCTGTAGGCGACGATAAACCCCCCGCACATCCCGATGCAATGACCGAAACTTCCTGCAAAGGCGATTGAGACGATCAGCCACCATTCGATACCGTTCATAAGTCACCCTTTTAAAAAATATCAGCATACTAAATGATTTTCGTTACAACAGTGTTAACACTTAACGAAAATTTAACAGTTCTATGAAACAATAGCATGAAAACACTAAAAGGATAAACGATGAAAAAAGTTCTTCTCTCCCTTGCGGCGCTTGTGGCGGTGGCCGGTGCCGATCAGCTGGTCAAGCTCAACGTAAGCGGCATGACCTGCCCCGCGTGCGTCAAAAACGTTAAAGAATCCCTCTCCGAAGTAAAAGGGGTTAAAGAGAGCAGCGTTTATCTCAAAGAGGGGCGCGCGGAGGTCAAAGCGGCCGAGGGGACCAAGCCCGAAGCGATGTGCGACGCGATCAAGCAGGCGGGATACGGCTGTAAAGTCGTCAAATAAAGCGGCTTGCGTTACGTGCGCCCTTAGCCGCACTAACGCATCCTTAGATCATATACTTCTGCGCATCGTTGCGCGTCAGGGTGCTAACGGCCGTTAGTACTTCATCCCCGAAACGGAGCGTCTGCTCCCCTTCAAATCCCGCTTTGCAGTATGCCAGCATGAGTTTTGCCGCCAATTCGCGGTCGTTCGCACTGGCCGTTTTCGAAATAAGGGCGTGCGGGCCGATCAGATCGGTCGTCACGTGAAGGTATTTGGGATTGTCGATCCCCTCGAGCACGGCGTTGTCTTCGGCGTGACGTCCGACAATCAGTTTGGCACCCTCCGGAAGGCGCAGCTGGCGGCCGTATTTGAGCGTCGGGATATCTTCGACGCTAAAGGTGTCGTGGGAGATAAAATCACGGATTTTGCGGGCAAAATGCTCATCGGTGAGCAGGCACCCTCCGCCGGGGGACTCGTAGTCTTTGAGTCCGAACGTTTCGGCCAGCTCCATTTGCCGGTCGCGGTTGCGTCCGACGATCCCCTCGAGTTTTTCGCGGTCAATCCATCCTTCCAGTTCCGGGATCGTCGGTTCGAGTGCCTTGGCCGACATCGGGCGCAGGAGCAGCCCTTCGCAGTTGCTCTGGTTGAGGACGATCGCCAGGGCCTCTTTGTTCTGGCTCATCGGACGCTGTCCCAGCACTTCCCCGCTAATGAGAAAGCTCGCTCCCCATTCCCCCATCAGCCGTTTGGCGACTTCGAACATTTTGGCATGGCAGTCGATGCAGGGGTTGAAATGTTTGCCGTAACCGTGTTTGGGGGTAAAGAGAACCTCACGGAGGTATTCGTCGCGGATGTCGACGCTCCGAAATTCGGCCCCCACCTGCGCACACATATTCTGCATGTGCGCGAGGCGGTCTTTGGTCGATCCGAATCCGGTGTTGATGTTGCAGGCGATCACTTCGATCCCCTGGTCGATGATCAGTTTCATTGCGAGCGTCGAATCGAGGCCGCCGCTGAAGAGGGCGATTGCTTTCATTATGGTGTCCCTTTATCCTAACGGAACGAGTTCGCCCCGTTTGAGGCGTTCGATTTTGTCCCGGTATTGACGTATTAAATACGATTTTTGGTCGAATGATACCGTATTTTGGGTGGTGACTTTTTTGAGTTCCCGGTTGTAGTGGGTTATTAAGAACGTTATAAGTTCTTGCTTGAGCCCTTCGTCCCCCTCGAATACCCGAATCCGCTCATCCATCAACAGGGCGCTCAGCCGAGGGTCCTCGCCGTTCCCCCGCAGTGCCGCTTCGAACTCGTCCGCATGATACTGGAGCAGCCCGGGCTCGACGAAATCAAGGAGCGCATCGATGATGTGAGGACGTTCCAGTACTGTTTTGATGAGGCTGAGTTCCCATACGTCGTGATGTGAAAAATTGATCGGCTGTACCGCCGCGTTTTTCCCCTGACCGATCCGGATCAGCGAAGGGGATACCCCAAGACGGGATGCGACGAAAGGGCGGTACTCTTCCTGGAGGAGGGGGGAGAGCGTTTTGAGAAAAGCGACCGACTCGTGCAGCGCCCCCTCTTTGGCTTTCGGATCGCGCAGGTCGTAGGTACTGATCGTTTCGGTGACGACGAATTCGATAAAAGGGATCGGATGGCGTAACAGCCCCCCAAGCGCTTCGATTTCGCCGTTTTTGACCATGTCGGCGGGGTCAAGCCCTCCCTCGAACAGTACGACGCCGCCGTCGAAACCCCCCGCACTTAAAAGTTTCGATGCCTTCAGCGCTGCCGCGCGTCCCGCTTTGTCGCCGTCGTAGGCGAGCAGCACTTTGGGTTCGCCCTTGCGCAACAGCGGGAGATGCTCCGCAGTCAGCGCCGTTCCCAGCGTCGCCACGGCCTGCGTAAAACCGGCCTGATGCAGCATCACCACGTCGAGATACCCCTCTGTGACGATGATCTCGCGACGGCGGAAGACGGTGTCCCGGGCGAGATGGTAGGCGTAAAGGAGACGGGATTTGTTGAACAGGTTCGTCTGGGGGGAGTTGACGTATTTGGCCTGATGACCCGTAATGGTCCGCCCCCCGAATCCTACGAGGGCTCCGCCGGGAGCATAGATCGGGAAAGTTATCCGCTCGATGAAGCGGGCGAAGAGACGTCCGTCTTCCCCCCTCCCCAATGCGCCAAGCTCGATCGCTTCGGCGGTGCTCAGTTTGCGTTGTTCCAGGAAACGGATCGTATCGAAAGAAGCGGGAGCGTACCCGATCCCGAAGCGCTCGAGGCTGGAAGCATAGATCCCCCGCTCATGCAGGTATTCCTGCGCCGTGCGGTTTTGCTCGAGCAGCTTCTGGTACCATTCGTTGAGGGTTTCGAGGAGGTTGGAGCGTTTTTTCTGCGAGTTTCCACCTTCGTAGTGGAGGGTGAAATTGATCGAGGCGGCCAGTTTCTCGATCGCTTCGGGATACGAGAGTTTGTCATACTCCATGACGAATTTGATCGCGTCGCCGTGAACGCCGCAGCCGAAGCAGTGGTAGCTCCCGCGCGCGGGATTGACGACGAAACTGGGGGACTTTTCCTCGTGAAACGGGCAAGGGGCTTTGAAGCTCGAGCCCGCACGTTTGAGTTCGACATAGGAACCGACGACGTCGACGATGTCGAGTCTCGCTTTGAGGGCGTCAATGGAGTCTTGGGCAATCATGGAACTATTTTATCGAAACCCTGCTTTGGTTTCGCATGGACAGGCAGGGGCTCAGGCCGTTTTGAACTGCCCGAGCTGCGTGAAGAGTGCATCGGCCGAGGATGCGATCGATCCGACGATAGCGGAGAGCTCCTTCATCGACGCGTCGTTGGCGGACGAAAGGGATGCGAGCGATTCCATTTGCGCGAGCATCGACTCGATGTGTTCGGCGATCGTTCGGGAATTTTCGACGCTTTGGCCGGTAAGGATATCGGTTTTTTCCATTGCGCCGACGCTCTCGTCGATGTCCCGGTCGACCCGTTCGGAGAGGGTGGCCAGATGGTGCATCGCTTCTGTGTTGCGGTGCATCTGTTCGGTAGCGTCCGAGATGCTTTGGACGATGACGTTGATCGTGGCGTTGATCTCGACCAGGCTGTGTTGTGTTTTTTCGGCCAGTTGGCGTACCTCGTCGGCAACGACGGCGAATCCCCGCCCGTGTTCCCCCGCCCGTGCCGCTTCGATCGCGGCATTGAGTGCGAGCAGATTGGTCTGATCGGCGATATCGCCGATAACGGAGAGAATTTTTTGAACCTGGGACGCTTCGCCGTTGAGCTGGTCGAGTTTGGAACGAAGTTCGGCTTCGAGTTCGGTGCTGTGTGAAATGGTATCGAGCAATACGGAAAGTTCCTGCCGCCCGTGCAGGAGTTTTGAGAGAGCCTGAGTCATCGATTCCGAGGCGTGCGTGAAGTTTTCGACCCCCTCGTCAACGATTCGCTGTACCGACCGTGCTTTTTCCGATGAGGCGTCGGTGATGACGCGGCTGTCGTAGACCCGCCTGGTCAGTTCGGTATTGATGGTATCGAGTTCGCGGGCCGCCCCGAGATTGGCGGAGGCGATCTCTTTGGAATGGGAGATGGAACGCTCGATTTCGGCGATAAAATGGTTGAGGTTGAACATCATGGTACCCGTTTCGTCGCGCGTGTTCCCCCTAAACCTTTTTGTAAGATTGAACAGATCAGTTTTTAGCCCGTCGGTGAGGGTTTGTACCGGTCGGCTCACCTGCGAGACGAGCAGGGCGACGTTGACTGCCGAAACGGCGGTCCCGATCAGCGCCACGACGATATTTTTGCTGAGCATGTCGCTCAGCGAGAGGTCGGGTGAAGAGAAGAGAAGAATCGCGTTGAGCAGTACCAGAAGGGTGATGTTCCCGACCATCGTCGTAAATACCGCGAGAACCATTTTCCGGCCGAAAGACAAAAACGGGCTGCGCTCGTCGAGAGGAACCGAAGCGACCCACTCTTCAAGTCGTATGACGAAAAGAATGAAGACAGGGATGATAAAAAGGAGCAACAGCGGGAGTACGGCCAGCTCCGCGAGGATAAAACGCTCCGGCGCGATAAAAGGCTTGCCCCACAGTACCGCCGCCGGCCCGATCCCGGTATAAAGGAGCTGTCCGACCAAAAAGCGGTAGGGCAGTTTGGCAATGAGCGCCGCCGCCTCGGCATGGGTCGAGGGATTGCCCATCAGCGATTCGAGCGATCCCAGGGAGTACCGGAACCCCAGTATCATCGCCGTTGTCGCGACCGCCATGTAGAGGATCATGGGAAGCGAAAAGAGGATGTCGAGCAATTCTGCGGTACTGAAAAGTTCCGAAAAAGCCAAAAGGGCGATCCAAACCGCGGGGGGAATCATCATTCCGGCAAAAACAAGTGCCATCAACTGGTTGCGCTGCGTCATTTATGCTCCGTGTTAAGTCTACGTCAGATTTTATCATAGCTCAGGGTTGACTGAAAAACTACTTATTTTTTGAAAGTTATGGTAGAATTCGGGTTCAAAAATTTTAAATAGAAAGTGGGTGATTGCATGCCTGGTATTATCTTACGCCAAGATGATAACTTTGATGCAGCTTACCGCCGTTTCAAAAAACAAACAGATCGTAATCTGATTGTTACTGAAGCCCGTGCTCGCCGTAACCACGTTACCGAGACTGAAAAGCGCAAGCAGTTCAAAATCAGCGCTCGCAAAAAGATGCTGAAACGTCTCTACATGATGAGACGTTACGAATCTCGCCTGTAATTTCAAGCGCTTCGGCGCTTGGGTTACACCCCTTCGACCTTTTATAACCCCCCCTTTAAAAACCGTGTGTTACACTTAGGCAATTATTTTTGCACAAGGCTCTACCATGCTCTTTAGCGCACCTCTCAAAAGCAATTCCAAAAAAATCATGTTGTTAGGCTCCGGCGAACTCGGCAAAGAGGTCGCGATCGAAGCACAGCGGCTGGGGATCGAAGTCGTCGCGGTCGACCGCTACAAGAACGCTCCGGCTCACCTCGTCGCCAACCATTCGCACGTCGTGAACATGCAGGACAAGGAAGCGGTGCTCAAACTGATCCGCAAGGAAAAACCCGATTACATCCTCCCCGAGATCGAGGCGATCAGTATCGAGGCGCTGTTCGAAGCGGAGAAAGAAGGGTTTTGCGTCATCCCCAACGCCGAAGCGGTGAACAAAACGATGAACCGTAAAAACATCCGCAAATTTGCTGCCGAGGATCTGGGACTTAAAACAAGCCGTTATCATTTCGTGAGCACCTACGAAGCGATGTGTGAAGCGGCCGAAGACGTCGGATTCCCCTGTGTCATCAAGCCGGTCATGAGCTCTTCGGGGCACGGGCAAAGTATCGCGAAAACACGCGATGACCTCATCGCGTCGTGGGAAATCGCCAAGGAAGCCCGCGGCGATGCGAGCGAACTGATCGTTGAGGAATTTATCCGTTTCGACTACGAGATCACCCTTCTCACCGCGCGAAACGGCAATGAAACAGTATTTTGCGAACCGATCGGCCATATCCAAAAAGGGGGCGATTACGTTTTCAGCTGGCAGCCGATGGAGATGTCCAAAAAAGCTCTTAAACGTTCCCAGAAGATTGCCAAGGCGATTACCGACGGACTGGGGGGCAAAGGGCTTTTCGGCGTTGAACTGTTCGTTAAAGGGGATGAGGTCTATTTCAGCGAAGTGAGCCCCCGTCCGCACGATACGGGGATGGTCACCCTCATCACCCAAAGCCAGAGCGAGTTTGCGCTCCACGTACGGGCCGTCCTGGGATTGCCTCTGGGCTTCACCTTCTACGGCGAAGGGGCGAGCGCGGCGTTCAAATCCGAAGCCGAATCGACAACGCCGGTAATCGACGTCGCCGATGAGCTCTTCGACGAAAAAACGTTTGTCCGCGTGTTCGGCAAACCCGAAGCGCACGCCGGGCGCCGTATGGCAGTTCTTCTTGTCCTCGACCGTGCTGACAAGGCGCTGAAAAAAGCGAAGAAGCTGATCAAGAAAATCAAGGACGCGTAAGCGGATGAAGATCGTAATACTCGATGCGCTAACGTACGGTGATACGTCGTTAGAGGCTTTTAACGCGCTCGGAGACGTCACCGTCCACCTGACGACGACGGCGGAGGAGATTTTTGACCGGGTCCGCGAGGCCGAGGTGATCGTGACGAATAAGGTCGTCATCAATGACGCCGTGATGGAGGCCGCACCGTCGCTCAGGCTCATCTGCGTCGCCGCGACGGGGACGAACAACATCGACCACGAGGCCGCCGAACGGCGCGGGATTGCCGTCAAAAACGTCGCGGGGTATTCGACCGATGCGGTGGTGCAGCATACCTTTTCGATGCTCTTTTACCTGATGGGTCAGAGCCGCTATTACGACGACTACGTCAAACGGGGTGACTGGCAGCGTGAAAAGGTGTTTGCCCATATCGGTCCTTCATTCAGCGAATTGCGGGGCAAACAATGGGGTATCATCGGGCTGGGAGAGATCGGTCGCGGGGTTGCGCGGGTCGCAAGTGCGTTCGGCGCTAACGTCCGTTATTACTCCACGTCGGGGAAAAACGAGAACGGTGAGTATGAGAGAATAACGTTCTCGCGTCTCATCGAGCAAAGCGACGTCATCTCGATCCACGCACCGCTCAATGCCCAAACACAGAACCTTATCTCCCACTCCGAACTGCTCCAGATGAAAGACGGTGCGGTGCTCCTCAATCTTGGCCGGGGCGGAATCGTCGACGAAGAGGCCCTTTCGGTCATCATCGACGTCAAGCCCATTTTTGTCGGACTGGACGTTCTGGCCCAGGAGCCGATGAAAACGCCCCATCCGCTTCTGGGCGTCGGGCATCCTGAACGCCTCTACATCACTCCCCATATCGCCTGGACCTCGAGAGAGGCACGGGAACGTCTCATCGCGGCGACGGCCGAAAACATCAGAACGTTTTCAAAATAGCGGGCAATGCCAGCGCGATTCCCAAAAACGCGGCCGACGTCAGAAATACCTGTGCCGTGACGGTGCGCGGCGCACAGTTATAGAGCGACGCGAGATTGACGTTCGCCACCGCGAGCGGAACGAGCAGCTCCAGAAACAAAATCCCCTTGACCATCGGTTCCATCTCCACGTACTGCAATATCCCGAACGTCAGCAGCGGTATCAACAGAAATTTGGCGCTTGTGACCCATGCGCTCAGCCGCAGGTTGATTTCGGCAAGCTTGATTCCGTAGAGGTAGATTCCAAAGAGCACCAGCTGCATCGTCATCGAGGCGTAGGCTCCCATCATCAGCGTTTTATCGATTGCAGGGCTTGGGGTGTACCCGACAAGGTTGAGGATGATCGCAAAAGAGGCCGCCCATAACACCGGAAGCTTGAGGATGTTGAGGAGTGAACCCCTTACGCTGAATTCACCGCGCGAATAATAAAAAACGCCGATCGTATAAACGACGAAGACGTTGACAAGGTTGATAAGCGTGGTATAGGGGACGCTCTCTTCGCCGAATAGGGCGATCCCCAGCGGAACCCCTAGGTTCCCCGTGTTGCCGATCAGGGCGGCGACGGTGGCGATGGAGCGCTCTTTGGTGTCGGCAAACACCATCCGCGCGAGCGGAATCATCAGTATCAGCGACAATAGAGTGATACCCAGATACAGCGTCGGGGCGGCGAGCAGGGCCGTATCGATGGGGCGCTTGAGCAATCCCCAGAAGGTGAGAAATATTTGCAGAAAATAAACGCTTATGAGCGTGATCGTCCGATCGTCGATTTTCTCTTTGAACGCCCATTTCGCACCGAAACCGACGGCGATGAACAGATAGATGCCGAGGATCGAGAACAACGTTTGCATAGGTTATTTTACCCAAAAAAACTAGTCGATCTTTTTGAGTCGTCCCTAACGAGCGATGGGGTACAATCGCCGGGATTATTGGATGAAGAAGGGGTGTAATGGCGAAAGTATTGATAATCGGCAGCGGAGGGGCGGGGCTGGTGAGCGCTTTGTCGGCCCGCGAAACGGGTGCAGAGGTCGTGGTTGCGTCCAAAACCCTCCCGACCCGTTCCCAGACATCGATGGCGCAGGGGGGGATGAATGCGGTGCTCGCCGCCGACGACAGCGTCGCGGCCCATATCGACGATACCCTCCGCTCTTCGGCGGGCTTGGGGGACGAAGCGCGGATCGCGATGCTCTGTGAAAAAGCCCCCGACGCGGTGCGGTGGTGCAACGCGCTGGGGCTCCCTTTCAGCCGTGACGAGGCCGGAGAGATCGCCCGCCGCCGCCTGGGAGGGGCCAGCGCGCCGCGGGCGTGTTACGCGCAGGACTACACCGGGCTCAAACTGCTGCACACATTGTTCGACCGGTGTCTGGATGCGGGGGTGGACTTTCAAAACGGGCGGTTTTTGCTCAACCTGATCGTCGATCCCGAAACGAACCGTGCGCTGGGGGCGACGTTTCTCGATATCGAAAGCGGTGAGGTCGAAGAGATCCGCGCCGACGCGGTGATCCTTGCGACGGGGGGGTACGGTGCGATTTACGGCAAGCATTCGACCAATGCCGTCCAATCAACCGGCGACGGTCTGGCCGCGGCGGTCCGTGCGGGGGCGCGGCTGGCCGACATGGAGTTCATCCAGTTTCATCCGACGGCGCTTAAAAACTCCTCGATCCTCATCTCCGAGAGCGCGCGCGGAGCGGGAGGATACCTTGTGGATGCGCAGGGAGATCGTTTCACCGATGAGCTGGCTCCCCGCGATGTCGTCGCCCGGGCCATCCATGACGAAATCGGCAAAAGCGGCGCGGTTTACCTCGACATCCGCCATCTGGGGGAGGCGTTTATCGATCACGAGCTCCCGCAGGAACGCAAACTGGCCCAAATCTACGAAGGGACCGATCCGGTGCGCGAGCTGATCCCCATCAAGCCCGCCGCCCATTACAGCATGGGGGGGATTGAAGTCGATGCACGTTGCATGACGTCGGTGCAGGGGCTGTTCGCGGTCGGCGAGTGCGCCAACCACAAAACGCACGGAGCGAATCGCCTGGGGGGAAATTCGCTCCTCGAACTCGTCGTTTTCGGGCGTGAATGCGGCAAAAACGCGGCGGAATTCGGGGCGAAACACCCCGCCCCATCCCTCGAAAACCCGCAGTATGCAAAGGATCTCAATTTCGTCCGCGGCGTCATGTATTTCACCAACCAGATCGACTTCTACCAGAAACAGGAGATGCTTGCCAACATCTTCTATAACAACGTAGGGCTGATACGCGACGATATGGGGCTCAAGGCGGTTCTCGGGGCTATCCGGCAGATGCAGAAGGAGCTTCCGTTCATGGGACCGCGCGACAAGTCCCGGGAGTGCAATACGAATCTCGTAGAGTTCATCGAATTCGGGAACAAGCTTGAACTCTCCGAAATCATCGTCGTCAGCGCGATCAGCCGCGTCGAGAGCCGCGGGGCCCACTACCGCAGCGACGCCCCTGCGCGAAACGATTCGATGTTCGGGGCCCATACGATCGCGTGGAAGGAGGACGGAGTCTTATGCGCCGATTTCATGAAATGAAACCGCTGATCCGTTGTTCGGATGAAGGGGAACGTTGGGATGAGGAAGAGGATGCCGACTGGAACGGGTGCTGCGAAGACCCCTGTGACGATGACGAAGAGAATGAGCGGGAGTGGTGCGACTAATGGTAAGGATAAGCAAAAACGGGGTGTACTGCCCGCGGGCCCGCTGCCGAAGCGAACTCAGCGTTAGCGTAGCCGATCGGGGCTTTGCTCCGATGGCGTATAAAATTGATAGCGGGAGTGGTGCGACTGATGGAAATTAAAATTTTACGCAGCGGTAACGGCGAGTATCAGACGTATAACGTCGAGTTAGAAGGGGCGACGCTCCTTTCGCTCCTCAATCATATCAAAACGAAGATCGATCCGACCCTCACCTATTCCCACGGCTGCCGCAGCGGGGTGTGCGGAAGCTGTGCGGTTCGCGTCGGGGGACGTGAGGTGCTGATGTGCGAATACAAACCTTCGGGAGGGGAGTGTATCGAGCCGATCCGCAACGCCCGGGTAATTCGCGACCTCGTCGTCGAGGGATCGATGGTGGAGAAATGCAACCGTGCCGCCCACGCATCGGGCGAAAAGATGGACGGATCGGCGCTCAGCGCCGGGGAAATGGAGCGGATCACGGTTCAGAGCGACTGCATTTTGTGCGCATCGTGTTACAGCGCCTGTCCGGTTTATGCGGTGAACCCCGACTTTTTGGGCCCTTTCGCCCTTACTAGGGTATGGCGCTACGTCAACGACCCGCGTGAGCGGGAGGTTTCGGCCAAGATGGCCGCGGTTCAGGCCAACGGGATCTGGGATTGTACCCTCTGCGGTGAATGCGTCCCCGTATGCCCGCAGGGGATCGCTCCCAAACAGGACATCATGATGCTGCGCACCAAAGCCTCCATGATGGGGTATCAAGACCCTCATGCCGCTGCCGCTTTCGGCGGCGGACTCGATTTCGGCGGACCGATGTTTTAGGGGAGTTAGGATTATGTTATACTGATGTTATAAAAAACATCTGCAGGACATTATGTATGGCATCCGAACACTCTCTTGATATTTCCGCCAAAATCGATCTTCAGGCATTTAAAGACGCTATCGCCCAAGCCGAGAAAGAGGCGGCGGGGCGGTACGATTTCAAAGGGATCACGTACGAAATCAACTACCGTGAAAAAGAGAAACAGCTCATCCTCCTCGCCTCCAGCGACAACAAACTCGACGCTCTCAAAGACATCGTCATCGGCCGTCTGGTCAAGCGGGGTCTTTCTTCCAAGGTGCTCGAGGAACTCAAAACCGAAGACGCCAGCGGGGGGAACCGCAAAGCGACCTACAAGATCGTCGACGCGATCGAAGCCAAAGAGGCCAAAAAGATCGTCGCCGAAATAAAAAATATGAAAACCAAAGCGACCGCCCAGATCGAAGGGGATCACATCCGCGTCAAATCCAAACAGATCGACGAACTCCAGAAAATCATGGCGGCGATCAAGGCGATGGAGTGGGAAGCGCCGCTCGTGTTCGACAACTTCCGCTAAGTAAAGGATCACGATGAAAAAAATGACGATTGCCGAAGCGGCGGAACATTTCGGGGTCTCCAAAGAGGCGATCCATAACCGTATCCGGCGCGGAAGCCTTACGTGCATCGTCGAAAACGGCGTCAAGTTCGTCGCCGTCGCTTCGGCCAAAGCGGCGCATTCGGAAACGGCGATCGAAGCCGACCGCTATACCCGCTACATCGAACAGGAGAACGAACGGCTGCGCGACAAGGTGGACGTTCTCGAAAAAGAGACGACGCGACTGCGCGACCAGCGCGAGCAGATGCTGATCGACGAACGGGTCAAAATCGAACAGATCTATAAAGAGCGCGATGCTCAGCTGCGCAGCGTACTGCACGTCGTGGCGACCAAATTTCTCTCCCACGCCAATGCCGACGCGGTCGTTGAAGAGGCGATCAATGCCGATGTGGTCGAGGTCGCGGATGAGGAATGGATCTCCCTCAAGGCGTTTTTGAAGCTCAAGCGGGTCAAAGAGAAAGAAAAAAAGAAGATCAAAAACCGCTTCGAAACGGCGGTCGAGGCGGATGAGAGGCTCACGCTGCGGGAAGGGAAAGTGTTTTTGAACCCTTCGCGCTACGATTACTCCGACCTCCTCTAAGCTTTAACGGTACGGCCGTTTTTTCGCCGTCCCCTCCCGAAGCGGCGCTCTTGCGCCTTCTCTCACCCCTTGTTTGGAACGGTTTAGTTTGTTGAAACAGCTTTGGCAGATACTGAATTCGCTCTGCGGCGGCAGCGGTTTGGAGCACATTTTGCAGCGTGGGACGAAATGGCTTTGCTGGAGCGAATTCTCGATAAAGCGGTTGAGTTCACCCCGGAACGCGCGGGCTTTTTCGGCGTCGATGAAATACTCCCCGAGCCGATAGGAAAGCCAGAGGTAAAGGCTGATCTCTTTGATCCGGTCTTCGGCTTCCTGCAGCTCTTCCATTGTCAGCGCATGGCTTCCCAGATGGCGCGGAGGGATGTAGGCGATCGGTTTTTTCTGCTCCAGTGCGCGGACGTAGCGTTCGAAAGAGGCCATCACCAGCGGGGAGGAGGTCGAGAGCGGGGCGGTTGCGAGGGTGTATTTGGTCCGCATGTCCAGATCGAAACGGTCAACGATGGCCGAGGCTTCCTGCATCGACTCGAGGTTGGCGGCACGGAAGGGGCCTTCGAACTTCATGTTGTCGACGAAAAATGCGATGATGGCGGAGAGGGAGCGCTCTTCGAGGATGTTCGAGACGAGCATGACGTGGTCGAAATTGGCCATGACGTTAAACGGGATGCGGATCGGCTCGGGCTGGGCGTTGAAAAGGGGGGCGATTTTTTTGAGGACGTCGGCGCTGAGCGCCCCGACGTACCCTTTTTCGGTGATGCCGTAGCGCCCCGCCCGCCCGGCGATCTGCTGCACTTCGCCGGGGGTGAGGAAGCGCTGGTTCTGGCCGTCGAATTTGTCGGCTTTGGAAAACAGCAGCGTTTTGATCGGGAGGTTGAGCCCCATGCTGATGGCGTCGGTCGCGACGAGGATCTGCGTCTCCCCTTCGCGGAACCGGCGGGCTTCTTCCCGGCGCACTTCGGGACTCAGGTTGCCGTAGATGACGCTGGTGCGGTACGTTTTGGAAAGCTGCTGTTTGAGCCGCAGCGCGTTGGCACGGGTGAAGGCGATGAGGGCCGTACCCTCTTCGATCGCGTCGATCGGGGTGGGGGTGCGGAGGAGCTCGAGGGGGTTTTTGCGTTCGAATTCGACGATTTCGAGCGGCTCATTCAGGTATTCGGCGAGTGCCACGACCGCTTCACGCGCGTTCGGAGACCCCGTCATGATCACCGTCTTGGCGGGTGCGCCGATGATGGCGTTTGCCCAGGCCCATCCCCGGTCGCGGTCTCCGATCATCTGGACTTCGTCGATGACACAGACGTCGGCTTCGGTCTCGAATCCGAGCATTTCGATCGTTGAACTGATGTGGGTGGCGTCTTCGTCGATCAGCTGCTCTTCCCCGGTGATGAGGGAGACTGCGACGCCGTGTTCTTTAAGCGTTTCGTACCCTTCCAGGGCGAGGAGCCGCAACGGGGCGAGATAATATCCCGTCCCCGCTTTGCGCAGATGTTCGAATGCGCCGTAGGTCTTGCCGCTGTTGGTGGGGCCGATGTGAAGGATCAGCTTACGGCGTAGCGAACGGGCGAGGGGAAAAAGGTTTTTAAAGTCGCGTACGGTCCGGGCGAGAAGTTCCTGGCGCTGTCGGCGCAACAGCTCGCCGGCAATTTTTTGGTCGAACGCGAAAAGGACGCGGCGGGAGGTCTTGGCACTGATGTGAAGGGTTCCGCTCAAAAACGGGAGGAGCGTTTCCATCACGAGGGCATGGAGCCGCTCTTCCTCCAGTGCCAGCAGACGCGAGCGCTCGCGGCACTCCGAGACGAGCAGCTCCAGTTCGGCGAAGAAGAGCCGTTTTTCCTCTTCGAGCGTTTCGGCGATCATTGTTTCGATGCCGATATCCTCTTGTTTCCAGACCGCTTGGGTGATGCGGGAGAGATCGAGGGTGTGATGAGCGGTGTACTCGATCGTTTGGGACGTGTGGGGGAGTTCGATCGTGTGGGTCGTTTCGATCAGCAGATCGTCGCCGTGTTCGCTGAGGTTCGCGGTTTCGCCCAGAAGGCGTTTGAGGACGCTCAAAGGGAGGGGAACATCGCTTTCCGAGGCGGTGGGCGGCGCGCTTTTGAGTGCCGAAACGATCTCGCCGGGGCTTAGGTAGCGATGGGGATCGAGGGTCGCCGTAAAACGGTCGGTTTGTTCCTGTTTTTGTGATGTAAGGGTTTGTTTGAGAAGGGCGATCTCCGCGGTGAGGGTGTCGATATCTTCCTCATGTAGGCGCCGTTCGTTGAGCGGAGGGGTTTTGAGAACCTGTATTTTGGTAAAACGCTCATTTCCCAGGGTGTAGACGATCGGGGCGTAAAACTCCAGCCGGTCGTCGTAACCGAGTTTCCCGTCGAGCGCTTTTTCGAGCGTTTCGCGTTTGCCGACGTAGCGGAGGTGCTCGAGTTTGGCGGCGATTTTCTCGGGGGTGATTTTGCGGGTTCGGACGTCGATAAACGCGGCGTGCAGTTCCCGCCGCTCGTCGGCGGAGATGTCGAAGGCGTCGAGGAACTCGTCGATCTTCTCTTCGCGTTCGTGAGGTTTTTCCTTGGGTTTGGGATTCGGGTAGATTTTCCCTTCGTGATGGAAAAACTCGACGATGAGGGCGCGGTTGTCGCTCTCCCCTTCCGACCAGATCCGCCGGAACGTTTTGATGAGCCCCGCTTTGTCGGTGGTACCGTCGAAGACCCCAAGCGTATGGGCCAGCGCGATCAGCGTTTCGGAAGGGACCCGTTCGATCCCCTCGTCAAATCCTTCATCACCGAAAAAACGGCGGATCGCCTGGTTGAGTTTGATCATTTTTTTCTTTTTCTTTGCCATGATGAAAGTGTAGCCTAAATTTATAAGGCTAAAGCGCCGATTGCTTCGATACACTTTCGCACAATCACAATACGGACGGGGAAATGGTGGATCTGAACGTCGACGAATGGACGCAGGAAGAGTTTCTGCGCAACAAAAAAGAGCTCGAAGCGCAGGGGATCAAAGTGCTGCTGATCGATACGATCCTCAACCCCATCGACGGCATCGAAACGACTCTCTATGCCCCGCCCCTGCTGAAAAACGAGGAGCCGGGGAGCGTTTTCGTCTTTTACTGCGATACGGGGAAATCGTCCAAAGAGCGGCTGGCGGAATTTCGCACCAAATTTCCCGATCACGTCTGCATCAGTCTGCGGGGAGGACGAGGGTATTGGCGCAAACATCTGAGGGTATAACGCAGGCGTTTGGGGCGTTTGCCCTTGCCCTTGCCCAGGGGCGGTATTATGAAGCCCACGAGGAGCTCGAGATATTGTGGTATCCCCGCCGCTTCGAAGACGATGACGAGATACGTTTCTGGAAAGGGTGTATCAACGCCGCGGTCAGTTTCGAGCTGATCAAGCGGGGGCGCCCCTTCCCCTCGCGCAAAGCGTGGGGGACGTACCTCAAATACCGGGGGTGTCTTGAGCGCCTTGTTACCCCCCGTAAAGAACTCTACGTTAGAATTACGCAAACCATAGACCAACACCGGAGCTTCATGATGTCCGAATTTTTAAAAGCGATGGAATTCCGTCACGCCTGCAAGCGTTTCGATACCCAAAAAAAGATCCCCTCCGAGCAGTTTGATTCGATCCTCGAAGTGGCCCGCCTCTCCCCCTCGTCTTTCGGGATGGAGCCGTGGCGGCTGATCGTGGTGCGCAACCCTTCGTTGCGCAAGGCGCTCAAGCCCTCGTGCTGGAACCAAAGCCAGATCGTCGAGGCGAGTGAACTGGTTATTTTCACGACCGATGATGATTCGGTGCGCAGCGGGACTCCTTATGTCCGTAAAATGTTCAACCGCCGCGGACTCGACGAAGAGGCGGTGAATACCTACATGAACGTCTACAAAAACTACCTGGAGCCGATCGAATGCGACGAAGCGCTGCTGCGTAACTGGACCGCCAAGCAGTGCTATATCGCCTGCGCCAACATGATGACCTATGCGGCGACCCTGGGGATCGACAGCTGTCCGATCGAGGGATTCGACCGCGAAGAGATCGAAGCGATACTCGACCTTGATGAAGGGCGCAGCGTGGCGCTCATCTGCGCGTTCGGCTATCGGGTGAACCCGCAGGGCGAGCACAAACGGCTTGATCCGGGACAGATCGTCGAATACCGTTAAGCGAGGATAGCATGCTGAAAAAAATCGAGCACGTCGAGGACAAAGTGGGGTATTACACCGACCTGGCCCTGAGTTACGCGACCGAGTACGGCCTTAAACTCCTCGGGGCGCTGGCGATCTTTTTCATCGGGAAATGGATTGTCCGAAAAATCGTGATGCTGATGCGCCGCGCGATGGAGCGTTCCCGCGTCGACGAGACGCTGATCAGTTTTGCGGGGAATGCCCTGAGCGTTGCGCTGATGATCGCCGTTATCGTGGCGGCGGCCAGCAACCTCGGGATCAATACCACCTCGTTCGTCGCCGTATTCGGTGCGGCGGGTCTTGCGATCGGCCTCGCGCTCAAAGACACCCTCTCCAATGTCGGTGCGGCGGTGCTGATCATCTTTTTCCGGCCGTTCAAGGTGGGGGATTTTATCGAGACGGCGGGAGTAATGGGGACGGTCAAGACGATCAACCTCTTTTCGACGACGCTGACGACGACCGACAACCGTTCCATCATCATCCCAAACGGAGCGCTGATTTCGGGGAATATCATCAACTACACGGGCAACGAGACGCGGCGGATCGACATGGTGTTCGATATCGACTACAAAGACGACCTCAAACTCGCCAAAACGGTTATCCTTGAAATCCTCGAAGCTCATCCCAAGGTGCTTCAAGAGCCTGAACCGCTGGTCGCGGTAGGTGCCCTGGCCCAGAATTCGGTTCAAATCGTCGCCCGTCCGTGGGTCCATGTGGACGACTACTGGAATACGATGTTCGAGGTGACCGAAGCGGTCAAGGAGGCGTTTGACCGCAACCGGATCACCGTGCCGTTTCCGCAGATGGTGACCCACGTCGTGCAAGAAGGGGAGAAATGATCCGAAAAGCGCTCTGCAGCGTGCTGTGCGCGTCGGCCCTGTCCGCAAACGACGGCAAGGTCGTGACCCACAGCGAATTTTCCTACATCAATACCAAAGGGAACACCGACACCACGTCGCTGGCGTTCGAGGGAAATGCGAAAACGTCGGTAGGGGTCCATGTCTTCCGTGCCCACGTCGACGCTTACCGTTCCAGCGACAGCGGCCAGACGTCGAAGGACAAATGGTCGAGCGAGCTCAACTACGATTACCGCCTCTGCCCCAGAGTTTCGCTCAACTATCTCGCCGGATACAAGCAAGACCGTTTCAGCGGGTTCGATTACCAGCTCTACACCGGACCCGGTATCGGGGTAAAGCCGCTGGACGAGAGTGCGCATACCCTCGATTTGCAGGCGAACGTCCTCTACGGCCGGGACAAGCCCGAAAACCTCCCCGAAGACGATTATTTTTCAAGTAAACTGGGGGCGATCTACCGCTGGAAGGTACAGGAGAACCTCAAATTCATCCAGGAAGCGACGTACAGGATCAATCTCGAAGACACCCGCTACAGTTTCTTTTACAGCAAAAGCGCGATCGAGACCAAAATCAACTCTTCCCTCTCGATGGGGGTCAGCTATAAAATCGACTACGTCAACACCCCGCCCCCGCCGTCGAAAAATACCGACCGGACGTTTCTGGCGTCGTTGATTATCGATTATTAAAGAGGTCGGTAGCGTTTAAACGCCGCGGCGGCACCCAGTGCCGCGGCCGCACCTCCCACGAACAGCAGCGAGGGCGTATACTGGTACAGAACTCCCGCTCCAAGCGCCCCCACGAATCCCCCAAGACCGTAGGATATCCCGAAAAAGAATTGCTGAGCGAGGCGGCGGGCGCTGTAGAGATGAAAGAGCAGCGCGATCGCCGAAGAGTGAAAAAGGGCGAAGCTGAACGCGTGAAGCACCTGTGACGCGTAGAGCATGGCGACGTTGCCCGGAAAAAGGGCGACGATCAGCCAGCGCAGCGCCGTAACCGATGCGGTGAGAACGAGCAGCCGATGGAGATTTCCGCGCAGCAGGGGGCCTTGGAAGTAGAACATGACAATTTCGGCGATCACGCCGAAACTCCACAGCCATACCGTCGTCTGGAGGCTGACGCCGTGATCGGTCGCGTAAATCGTGAAAAAATTGTAAAACGGGCCGAAGCTCACCTGCATCAGGAAAAACCCGATCCACAGCATCCGGTGTTCCCCGATGCCGAATCGGCATCGCTCATCAGTGCATTCGGAAGATCGGGCATGACGCTGCCGCAGCCCGATGAGCGCGCCCAAACCAACGGCGACCCATGCCGCGGCTACCAGGAAAGCGACCCCGACGTAGGGCCCGGTAAGGTATTCGACGAGGAGCAACGACACGGCGATAAAGCCGATGGAGCCGAAAAGACGGATGCGCCCGTAGCGCTCTTTCCCGATCGATTCGAGGGCGATCACCTCGATGTAGGGGAGGACGAGGGCCAGGCCGATCCCAAAGAGGATGTTTACGCTCAAAAGAGGCCAGAAGGACTCCAGCGCGGGGTAGAATCCGCTCGCCGATCCCCCCATCAGGGCAAGGGCGGTGAAAAAGGTGCGCTGGTCGAGGCGGAATCCGCGCAGGAACAAAAACGGAAGGGCAAACCGCACCAGCGGCGCGGCGGCGAAAACGGTGCCGATCTGGATCGGGTCGTAGCCGACCTGGGAGAGGATTTTGGGGATAAAAATGATGTGTACGCCGACCAGGGCGAAGTAGATGAAATAAAACGCGGCGACGAGCGGTGCCATCACGATTCGCGGATGACCGCAGTGCCGCTGAGGAGATCGTGCAGCGCCCGTGCGTCTTTACGCAAGAGTCCCACGAAAAAGCCGACCAGGGTGAGTGCCGATACGAAATAGCCGACGAAGCGGAGGGTCAGTTTCCAGTAGGGGGCGTTTTGCAGCGTCCGCGCGTCCACGACGCGGATGCGTGCCATTTTTTTGCCCGGCGTTTGGCCGCTTCGGTGCCAGAACCATACGTAGGCAACCAAAAACAGGCCGATCTGCAGCGCCGATGCGACCGGATCGGGTGGATTGGTGCGGGCTTTGGGATCTCCGACGATCACATCCAGGCCGCCGGCCGTGTGCATCTGGTCGTACCCGAAAAAGGCGGTGACGAGCAATGAGATCGGGAGCCCGATCATGAATATATCGGTGAAGAACCCGAGTGCGCGCGATCTGAAAGGAGCATACACGGTTTCCGGTGTTTCGGATCGGGTCGGAAGCCGTTTTTTCTTTTTGGGTGTTTGCCGTCGCATGGGGAAATTGTAGCGCATGCCAGATTAAAAACAGGCGTTATTACTATTCGTTTACTAAGTTGGTTCATAATGTCACTGATCCCGATTGACGGCAGCAAGTCAAAGGGGAGTTTTTTTCATTCATCACTCACTCCTTAAGTTTCAAAGCATCCCCGGCCTTCGGTGGCCGCGGGCCTTTTCCCGCTTTTCTCACAAACAATGAACAAAACCGTGTTATAAATCTGTTAATGTAGGCGTTCCCCCGTTCCCGTAGGAAAACGGGAGACTTAGAAGATGTTATTAACGTTTGAGGCCGATGAGGGTTTCAAGCAGGGTATCGGAAGTCGTAATTGTTTTACCGTTTGCCTGGTAACCGCGCTGGATGATGATGAGCTGCGTCAACGCCTTGGAAAGATCCACGTTGGAAGCTTCGAGGGCCGAAGACTGCATGAAGCCCCGTCCCGCCGTCGCCGCCGTACCGATGATCGGGTCGCCCGAGTTGGCCGACTGGAGGTAGACGTTTCCGCCGTCGCTTACCAGACCTTCGTTGTTGGAGAACTTGGCCATACCGATCTGTGCCAGACCGAACGAGCGTCCGTTGGTGAAGCTTCCCACAAGCGTACCGCTCTGGTCGATGCGGATCCCGACGAGGTCACCCCCTGGGTAACCGTCCTGGCTGATACCGCTGGTCCCCGAATCGTTGTCGAAACTGGTGATCCCGTCATACGCTCCAAGCGTTCCGAAGTTGAGGGTAACCTGCTGGTTCGCCGCCGCCCCGTTGTTCGGCGAGAAGTCGATGCTGGGGATGTTATAGGTGGAGAGGGCCCCGTTGCTGTCGAACGTAATGACCCCTCCTTCAAGGATGTTCAGGTACGGTGCGGTCGCCCCGCTCAGCGATCCGGGAACCGGGACGGTGACGTTATAGCGCCAGTCGGTAAATCCGGTAGTGGTGTTGATCGAATCTTTACGGAAGTTGATCGTCACGGTGTGTTTACCCCCCAGCGAGTCGTAGACGTCGATACTGGTCGCATGGGTAGCGGTGTTGATCGGCTGGGACTGTTTGACCGACGTACCGACCGGCAGGGCTCCCGCCATGGTCGCGAACGTTTCGGTGAAGCGCTGGTTTTCGATCGTGTTGGCGTCGACGATCGGATCGACTTCGATGGCGAGCGCCGTACCCGCGGTGTTGCGCAGGACGAATTTTCCCTGGTCGTTGACTTCGACGGTAGAACCGGCTGACGTCGCCTGGGCAAACGTTTGCAACGCGGCACGCAGATCGGCGACGGTGTTGAAATAATAAGTGTCGTTGGCATTCAGCGGGAGAGCGCCCCCGGCGACAAGCCCGGCTGCGGGAGAACCGTCGGTGTAGCGGAAATCGCGGACGGTCGCACCGCCGTCAAACGAGATCGTGACCCCCTGTCCGCCGCCGGCAAAAGTGGTGGCACTGGCGGAGGTGAGCTGGAACGCTTCGCCGTTGCCGTTGAACATGATCCCCATGTCCTCGGCGTCGGCTGCGGGGACGGTACGTCCGTCGGCTGTGGTGATCGCACCGGTCGAGTCGATCTGGTACGTCGGGTTGTACTGGTCGACGATGGCGCTGGAACTGAGGTTGGCCTTGACGACGATCTCGCTACTCGCAAACGCCGGCGTTGTCAGACCCGAGGGGATACGGATGTTGGTGATCGGCGCGGTCGAGTCGACCAGTCCGGTGTCTTCGTCGCGGAGCCATCCCTGGACGATGAACCCGTTGTTGTCGACGAAATTGCCCGACGCGTCGAATTTGAAGTCACCCGAACGGGTATATTTATACGTGTTTCCGCCGTCGGCCGAGACGATGAAGAATCCGTCCCCCTGGATCGCGACGTCGGTATTTTTGTCGGTATTCTGGATAGAACCCTGCGAGTGGATGCGGGTGATCGAGCTGACCGTCGTCCCCAACCCTACCTGAACGGCGTTTTTACCCCCCAGATCCCCCTGCGGAGCGGTAGCGATCTGGTTGGTCTGAGCCAGCAGATCCGAAAAGTTGGCGCGGGAGTATTTGTACCCGATCGTATTGACGTTGGCGATGTTGTTCGACTCCACGTCCATGGCAATCTGATGCGACTGCAACCCGGTGACGCCTGAGAAAAGTGACTTCAGCATGGTATGTCCTTTATGACAAAGTAAATTAACTAAGCAAAAAACGTGCCAGTTTATTTGCGCATCGAGAGCGCTTTTTGGATCATCTCATCGACGGTGGTGATCGTTTTGGCATTGGCCTGATAGGCGCGCTGCATGATGATCATATCGGTCAGACCGACGTCGAGGCGGACGTTGGAGTTTTCCAGCATATTGCTGTAAATCGTCGCCCCCGGGATGGCGTTTCCATCGGCGTCGGTCCAGAAAAACGGGTCTCCGCTGTTGGAACTTTTGGTAAAGAGGGTATCCCCGGCGCGTTCGAGCCCCTGGTCGTTTTGGAAATGGTACACCGCTACCCGTCCCAGCGCACTCTGGCGGCCGTTGGAAAATTCGGCGCTGACGATGCCGTTGATGTTGACGCCGTATTTGGTGAGGACTCCGCCCGATACCCCGTCCGCCGAGCCGCGACCCCAGAACTCGTTTCCTTCGATCGACACGAGCCCTTCGAAACCGGTTCCCACATCGATCGCGACGGTTGCGCCGTCGTTGTTTACCGAGGGAATCGTAAAACTTGCCAGTCCTCCGGACGCGTCGAAGACGGCCTGTCCGGTTTGAGTATCGTAGACGGTGTCGCCGTCGTTTGAAGTGACGGTCGCCACCACGTCCCAGGTGAGGCCGTCCCAGGGGACGATGATATTGCCGCTTGCGTCGGTTTCGACGTGCTGTTCAAAAGTGAGTTTCAATCGGTTGATTTCGTTGTTGGGGCTGATGACGTCCGAACTGATGGAGCGGATTGCGTTTTCACGCCCCAGGTTTCCTTTGAACTCCGCCAGGGTGGAGGGCTCGACAGGATAGGCGAGTTTGGCGGGGAGTTCGAGTATCCCCTGCGCCCCGACCGCATTGTACGCGACTTCGTCGGCAGGCTCGCGGATGAGGTACGCTCCCGTATCGTTATCTCCGTAATCGAATCCTTCCACGTAGTCGTAATTGGTCAGCATCGTTCCCGTCACGTAATACCCCTGGGTCGTGGTGAGGCGGGCGACCGATGAATTGGGATCATTGGGGTTTTTGAGTACCGTGTCGAAAGTGAAATTTCCCGCACGGGTATAATAGGTATTATTGTTGGCCATGACGCCGAACCAGCCGTTTCCGCCGATGGCGAGGTCGCTGAAACGGTCGGTCGGGAGGAGCGAGCCGCTTTGGGTGATCATCCCGGTGGCCTGTAGTCGCGACCCCGTTCCGATGTCGTTGGAAGTGGGTGTGTTCCCGGCGCTGGAAACGACGTTCGAGAAGAGTTCGGCAAATTCGGAGGTGACCCCGCGAAAGCCGACCGTATTCACGTTGGCAATATTGTCCGAGACGATATCAAGGCCGTACTGGTGGCTCATGATCCCCGAGAGGCCGGTGTAATATCCCTGCGTCATGCTGCGGCCTTAAATATCGGTGACTTCGACGATTTTGCTGAAATCGACGTAGTTGGAGCCGAGCTTGGCGTACGTGGTTCCGTCTTCGTAGCGGATAGACTGGATCGGATAGATTCCCACCCGGCTGGTTCCGGTGGTTCCGTCAGCCGCGGTATAGGGCGCTTCGACGTAATAGATCCCCGCATCCTTGACGACGCCGCTGTTGTCGGTTCCGTCCCAGGTGTACTGCGCGATCCCTTTGGACGTTTCGTCGATGGGGACGCTTTTGACGATGTTCCCCGCGCTGTCGAGGATGTTGAATTTACCGCCCATGATATCGACCGGAAAGTACAGCTCGAACGTCGCGTCTTCCCCTTCTTCGAGGACGACGGCATTACTGCCGGTATCGGCCAGTTTGCCGATCGCCGAGAGGCCGGTATACTGCATGGAAGCGGTCAGGGCCGATGCCAGCTTTTCAAGCGAATCGTTCGTATTCTGGCTTGCTTCGAGAGTTGCGAGCTGCGACGTTTGCTGAAGGATCTGCTCGGTGTCCATCGGGGAGGTGGGATCCTGGTACTGCAGTTCGAGGAGCAGGAGCTTTAGAAAATCGTCTTTACCCAGTTTACTTTTGTCTTCAGGGGCCGCTTTGGCCGAGTTGTCCGCGTAAGCGACTCCGTTGGTGTAGTTTCCGAATGCGTCGATAGCCATTGTGTTCTCCTTGCGTCACGCGTAATGCGGGATGATGATTTCCAGAGCGCTGAGCTGCTCATCGTTTAGTTCGAGATCTTCGAACGACTCGTAGGCACGGTATGCTTCACGGGAGTTGTGACGCTGTTGGTGCTCCTGCGGATTGTGCGAATCGCCGCCGCCCATGAAGTTCATGGTCGCGTTGGTAATCCCCTGGTGGGCCAGCTGGGCTTTGAGTTCGGCGGCGTTGTGGGCGAGGAACGCGACGCTGCCGGCGTTGTTGGACTGGATGTTAACGTGGACGTTATTGCCGCGCTGCACCAGCGTCACTTCCACTTCCCCGAGTTTTTCGGGATTGAGCTTCATCGAAAGGCGGGTGAAGGGGGGCTTGTAGTTTTCGACCGCTTCTTTGAGATCGGCGGCGAAATGGCGCATGCTCTGCTGCGCCTCCTTGGCTTTTACTTCCAGTGAATCGGCTTTGGGTGCCGCTGCGGTTTTCGGCGCGTCGAGCTCGACGCCGGAAATTCCGTTTTTGTGGGTAGGGGCGTCGTTGCCTCCCTGCGATTCGCCCTGCAGCAGGGTGATCAGGGAATCGGTTTTGGTCGTTGCGGCCGACGCCGCATCGTTTTTAGGCGTGTCGTTCTTGGGGGTGTCGACGTTCAGCGTGCTTTGTGCCGTTTCCCGTTTTTCGATCCCCTGGAGGAGTGTTTTGAGCGGCTGTTCGGAAGGTTTGACCTCCTCCGAACGCGCTGTTTCGTCCCCTTTAAGAGGGTTGGGCGATTTGGCCTCTTTTTTCTCTTTGTTTTTCAGTTCGCTGATGAGTTGCGTCAGCGTTTCGATGGGAGAGGTTTCTTCGACCGGGCCTGCCGCTGCGAGCTGCGCCACCGCTTTGGTCTCCAGCAGCGGCTTGGAGAGCAGTTCGGGCGTCGGGAGGGTTTCGGGTTCGCTTTGGATGGAGGCAAACGTGATTTTTTCGGGTTCAAGTCCCAGTTTCTGAGCCATCTGGATCAGCCCCGCCAGACTTTTGGGGAGGTTTTCGGGCGCTTTTTGATACTCGGGGCTTTTGGCCGTAATCTCTTTTTTGAGGTACTCTTTGGCCTGGGCAACGAGGTTGCGGAGCTGGTCATTCGAGAGAGACCGGGTCAGTTCGGCCGAGATGAGATGCTCCGCACCCTCTTCTCCCATCCCTTTGAGGAGGGTCTGAAGTTCGCCCAATCCGGCGTTTTTAACGGTATTCGCCTTGGGCGCTTCGGCGGAGCGGACAATGCCGTTTTTGGGATCGATGAGCGCTTTGAATTCGTTTGCCGAAGCGTTTGCGGTCCCTTTCTCTCCGATTTTGGAAGGCATTCCCAGCGACGAGAGGAGTTTTGAAAAGACCGAATTGCGGGTGTCTTCCCCTTTGCCGCCGCCCCCGAGGAGGTCGATCAGCGAGGCGTTCCCTTTCGTCTCTTTGCTGTGTATGATCATAAAACGATCCTTTGGCGCGATAAGGAGGCACCCTGCGCGCACGATTCTATGTGATACGGCAATTAAGCAAAAGTCATTCCATAAAAAGAGGAGATTTGATCCGGAGAAGAGTTTAAATCCCTTAACATATCCTTAAAATAAAAAAAGATATAATTCGCAAAAATCTTTGCGCCTAACCAAAGGACACCCATGCAAAAAATTCGTAACATCGCCGTCATCGCCCACGTTGACCACGGTAAAACGACCCTAGTCGACGGTCTGCTCAAACAGTCCGGAACGTTCGGAAGCCACGAACAAGTCAATGAACGGGCGATGGACTCCAACGCCCTCGAAAAAGAGCGCGGGATCACCATCCTCTCGAAAAACACCGCGATCCGCTACGGCGACCACAAGATCAACATCATCGATACTCCGGGCCACGCCGACTTCGGCGGCGAGGTTGAGCGGGTTTTGAAAATGGTCGATGGTGCGCTGCTTCTCGTTGACGCCTACGAAGGGGTTATGCCCCAGACGAAATTCGTCGTTAAAAAGATGCTCGGCCTCGGGATCAAACCGATCGTCGTCATCAATAAAATCGATAAACCTTCCGCCGATCCCGAGCGCGTCGTCGATGAAGTATTCGACCTGTTCGTCGCGATGGACGCGACCGAAGACCAGCTCGATTTCCCGATCATCTACGCCGCGGCGCGTGACGGTATCGCGAAGCTCGACATGTCCGAGCCTGACGGTGATTTCACCTGTATGTTCAACACGATCCTCGAAAAAGTCCCCGAGCCGACCGGTGATGCGGAAAACCCGACGCAGTTGCAGGTTTTCACCCTCGACTACGACAACTACGTCGGTAAAATCGGGATCGCCCGTATCTTCAACGGTAAGATTGCCAAAGGGGACAACGTTCTTCTGGCCAAAGCCGACGGAGAACTGGTGAAGGGGAAAATCTCCAAACTGATCGGATTCCTCGGACTCAACCGGATGGAGATCCAGCAGGCCGAAGCGGGCGACATCGTTGCGATCGCGGGCCTTGAAACGGTCGACGTCGGGGACACCGTCTGTGATCCCAACAACCCGATGCCGCTCGACCCGATGCACATCGAAGAGCCGACCCTGACCGTCGTTTTCTCGGTCAACGATTCTCCGCTGGCGGGAACCGAAGGAAAACACGTTACTTCCAACAAGATCAAAGAGCGTTTGGACGCCGAAATGCAGACGAACGTCGCGATGCGTTACGAGACGATCGGCGAAGGGAAGTTCAAAGTCTCCGGACGGGGTGAGCTGCAGATCACGATCCTCGCCGAAAACATGCGCCGTGAGAACTACGAGTTCGGTATCGGCCGTCCCGAAGTCATCGTTAAAGAGATCGAAGGGGTCAAATGCGAGCCGTTCGAGCACCTCGTCATCGACGTACCCGAAGAGTTCAGCGGTACCGTTATCGAGCGTCTGGGGCGCCGCAAGGCCGAGATGAAAGCGATGGTTCCGATGGGTGAGGGCTTTACCCGTATCGAGTTCGAAATCCCCGCGCGCGGCCTGATCGGTTTCCGCGGACAGTTCCTCACCGATACCAAAGGGGAAGGGGTCATGAACCACTCGTTCCTCGAATTCCGCCCTTACAGCGGGACGGTCGAGAGCCGTCCGTACGGTGCGCTCATTTCGATGGAAGACGGTGTCGCCCTGGCGTACTCGCTCTTCAACCTTCAAGATCGCGGTGTCCTGTTCGTCGCTCCGCAGGCGAAAGTGTACAAAGGGATGATTATCGGCGAGCACAGCCGCAGCAACGACCTCGACGTCAACCCGATCAAAGGGAAAGCGCAGTCAAACGTCCGCTCATCCGGTGCGGACGAAGCGATCAAACTCGTTCCGCCGCGCGAGATGAACCTTGAGCGTGCGCTCGAGTGGATCGAAGACGACGAACTCCTCGAAGTCACGCCGCAGAACATCCGTATCCGCAAACGCTACCTCGACATCAACGAGCGTAAACGCCACGCGAGACAGTAACTCTCTTCGCTTCCGGTTTCCCCGATGCCGGGGAGACCTTTCCCTTTTTCCCTATTTTGCCATCTCTTTTCCCGCAATCATCCCGCTCGCCCACGCGAAATGGAAATTGAATCCCCCTCTTCGACCGACGATATCGAGTACTTCTCCCGCAAAATAGAGCCCTTCTACCATTTTCGATTCCATCGTTTTGGGATTGACCTGCGCCGTGGAGACCCCGCCGCCGCTGACTTCGGCATGTTTGAACCCGTGGGTGTCGGTGACGTCGAAACGCCAGTCGCCGATGAGATGGGCGAGCTGCTTGATTTGTTTGGGGTTCAAAGCCGAAACGGGTGTCGAAAGGGCGATTCGCGCGTCTTCGAGGAGATAGGTGACGAGTTTGGCGGGGAGTAAGCCGTACAGGGCATTTTGGACGTTTTGTGCCGGGACGGCGGCAAACAGTTTTTCGATCGCCTCGGCGAGTTCGTGACGCTCAAACCGGGGCAGAAGATTGAGCGCGATACTTACACGCCGTTTGCGGCTAAGGGCGTATGAGCCCCTCTGGCTGATATCAAGAATTGCGAGTCCCGAAATGCCGTACGAGGTGAAGAGAATGTCTCCGGTGATGCGGGCATCGCTTTTGCCGTCGATGACGAGCGTTACTTCCGCGACAGTTTTTACCCCCGCCATTTTCGGGGCGTGCTTGGAACTTAGATGGAATTGTACGAGGCTGGGATAGGTGGGAATGACCTCGTGCCCGAAAGCTTTGGCCAGTGTATGGCCGTCTGCCGTTGCCCCCAGTTGGGGTGCCGCTTCGGAGCCGGTCGCGATGAGAACTTTATCATAACGTTGTCGGCCCGCAGCGGAGGTGACGACAAAGCCGCTTTCCTCTTTGGATATCGCCGTTACCGCACTCTCGGTAAGGATGAGGGCCCCTGCGCCGGTAACCGCGCTTTTGAGGGCGATCAGAACCGATTTGGCCTCATTGGAGAGGGGGTAGCACCGTCCGTCTTCACGGACGTCGAGGAGGAGCCCCAGCGAAAGGCAGAGCTTCTCGAAATAGCCAAACGAGAGCTGTTTGAGCGCGTACGTGACGAACGAGGGGTCTTCTCCCGCGTAATCGGCCGCGGAAGCCGTCGTATTGATGATATTGCAGCGTCCGTTCCCCGAGGCGAGGATCTTTTTGCCTACGCTGCCGTTGTGCTCGTAAACGGTGACTGCCGCGCCGCCGCGTGCGGCAAAGAGCGCCGCCATCAGTCCGCTCGCACCGCCGCCGATAATTGCTATGGTATTCATGGGGCGTATTGTACCACTCTCAAGAAGTGCTTATCCCTCGCGCCCGTAGAGTTCGTTGAAAAGTTCCATCGCGTAGCGGTCCGACATTCCGGCGATGTAATCGGCGATAACGCGGTGTTTGTTCCGGAGGTCGAGCTGTTTGAGATAATAGGGAGGGAGCATCTTGGGCTCTTCCATCAGTGCCTCGAACACCCCCTTGATCGCCTGTTTCCCCGCAAACATCTTGCGCATGATGTTTTTGTGCTGGTAGAGCTCTTGGTAGAGGAGCTTTTTGAGTTTTTTGATCTGCGTCTCAAGGGCGGGCTCAAATCCGATCGGGATCGGTTCGGACGCGGGAATAACGGAGGCCAACACGCGGGAGTTGTCGATTTTACCCCGCGAATGCTCGAGGAGCGAGTAGACGAGGTGGTTGATGAGATGGGAACTGAAACGGTAGCGGAACATCTCGTCTTCGTGTTCGTGGACCCCTTCGGCATGGACTTTTTCCAAAACGGTCTGGATCAGCTCGCTCGAGCGGAGGGTATCGAACCCGATCAGCCCCGAGGCGACCCCGTCGTCGATGTCGTGGCTGATGTAGGCGATCTCATCGGCACGGTCGACGATCATCGCTTCGATGCTGGGATGGGTGTCGAGGGCAAACGCCTCGCGCACGCTCTGCGGCAAAAACGGCTTGTTATAAGGGTAAGAGTGTTTGAGGATCCCCTCGAGCGTCGCGTAGGTGAGGTTGAGCCCCAAAAACGCCTTGTAACGCTGTTCGAGTTTCGTGACGACGCGGAAGCTCTGGAAGTTGTGCTCGAAGCCGTTGGCAAACCCCCTCTCCTTAAGGCACTCATCGAGGGTATCCCCCCCGATATGCCCAAACGGCGTATGTCCCAGGTCGTGGGAGAGCGCGATGCTCTCGGCCAGCGATTCCTCCAGCCCCAGATGCGAGGCGATGGAGCGGGCGATCTGGCTTACTTCGATGCTGTGGGTGAGGCGGGTGCGGAAAAAATCCCCCTGTGAATTGAGAAACACCTGCGTTTTGTATTCGAGGCGGCGGAAACTGCCCGAATGGATGATCCGGTCACGGTCGCGGGCATAGGGGGAGCGGAAGTCGTCGCTGATGGAGAAAAAACGTTCGTCGGGTCTCACGATGAGCCTTTTGCAAGAAAGTGTGCTAATTATAAGATTTTTTACACAAAATTAACACTTCTTTTTTACAATGACGGTTCGATTCTCCTTCGAAAAGTTATAGCGGGAACGTCGGTAACGGCGCTTCCCCTAAGCTTTGTCTTTTCATTCTACACCCTTTTTAAGCTAAATCGGATATAATTTCACTCTTCCTATAGACAGGTGGCCGAGTGGTCGAAGGCGCACGCCTGGAACGCGTGTGTAGGGCAACCTACCGAGAGTTCGAATCTCTTCCTGTCTGCCAGTTAAATTCCCTATCCAGCGTACTTTCAAAGACTCAAAAAACTTCCGGTGACATTATAGTGCCATAGCATTGACACCATAAATATCTATCGATTTGTTAAACGGCTTTCTCTCGGCTGATATATTCCTTGTATAACGTTCAAACAACATTTGCGGTGTTGAATGCCCCAAGATCGCAGCAATCTCGTTAACGCTGTACTGACCGCTCATCAAAAGATTCGTAGCGCATGTATGCCGCATTTCGTACATACGGCGATACGTCAACCCACACTCTTTAAGAATGTCCGTCCATTGGTTTAGGCCGATAGTCGTATAGTCATAAAAAGTTTGGCCGTATCGATTTACGAATACGTACTCTTTATCACCGTTCAACCGTCGCTGATCTTCGAGGAACGGAAGCAAGCTATCCATTATCGGAACGTAGCGGATACTGCTTTGCGTTTTGGGTGATCCTTCAATACCCATTGAAATGGAAGCGCAAACGTAGATTTCCCGTTTGTCGAAATTTACATTTTCCCATTTAAGGGCGATGATCTCTCCGACCCGCATCCCCGTCATAAATCCCAATGCCAAATAGTTTTTAAACCATCCGTTTGCCGTTTCCAGGAGGAGTTTAACCTCATGGGGCATAAACGGAACCACATCGGGCTTTTTGACTTTCAAAGTATCCAGAGCATCCATAGGATTTCTGCCGATTTCTTCATCATGGAGAGCTTTTTGGAAAATGCCCCGCAAAACGCTTTGATAATCTTTGACAGTCTTGGCCGATAAACGTTTTAAAAGATCATTTCGCCATTTTTCAATCTGTGAGACTTTTAAATCCTTGATCGCGTTGTCGCCGAAAAAAGGAAGAATCACGTTCTCAATAATAGACGAGTAACGCTCATGTGTCTTTGGGGCGGTAATCTGCCGTTTGGACTCCATGAACACTTCAGCGTAATAGCGTACCGTTTTAAGACGCTCTTTTCGGAGTGTCACTTGTCCCGTCATAATTCCCATTTTTAGTTGGGGAATCAGGTCTTTTTCGACCTTTTTGACGTTGCTCGCCGTCCACTCCAAACCCGTGGATTTCCTGACTCTCGCTCCATTGACGAATAAGTCTATCCACACCCGATTGTTTTTTTTGAATACTGACATTGTTTGACTCCTTGGATTCCTCCCAAAGCCAAGTATCCAGACGCTCTTTTGCAAAAAGTATTTTACCAGCTTTGTCCGAATAGTGAACTCCGAGAATAAATGTTTGATCGGCGATTTTGTGTCGCACCGTATGGGGGGAAAGCCGCAGGTATTCCGCCGCCTCTTCTACCGTCATTAAGGGACGAACTGTCCCGATGATGAGTGCTTTGAGTTCGTCGAAATCTTCTTTGGTAATCAGGTCTATTTGTGCCATAGTTCCAATTCCTTTTGCCCCGCTCTTCGACGTTCTTTCTCCATGTTGACCGCTTGGGTGTGTTTGACGATGAGAGCAATATCCTGATCCTCTTTAGAGAGTTCCTGATGCAATGCCTTGGCAAGCAGTTCCGCCAGTTCGTTTAGTTCTGTATCGCCGATGTGTTCGAGCGACTTGGGCAGAGTGGGAACGGCGGTAAAATTGCGGGTCAGCAGATAATTGAGTTTGCCGCTTTGGTAGACGATGGGGATAAACGGCTTAACCCGTTTTTTGGCCTTATGGGTCAACCATAATTGCGATTCGTGCAATACTTCCCGTACTTCGTCTTGATTGATAGTTACTGAGTGTTCGACGTACTTTTCAACCAGCGTTCTGAACTCTTCGATAAAGTCGTTTGCGGTAAGCTCTTTGGGGGCGTACTCTATACGTTCGAGAGGGACGGTTTTTTGCTCGATCGCATTGAAACGGTACGATTGAGCTAGATAATCCCATAAAGGATGATTGGCACTCTTACTTCCGCTTTCAAAAACGGCTACGATGTCTATTAGACGCACTTGCTCCATGAATTTTTGAAAAAGCATTTCGGCATTGGTAAGCAGATCATCCAACGTGCTGATTTTGTACTGCTTGAGATAATCGCGGTGCAGTTCAATTTCAAAGTTCCACAACGGATTTTTAAATTCGATTCCGTGCTGTTCAAGATACATTTTCAAAAAATAGAACTTGCCCGTCGAGGTATCGGTTTCGGCGAATTTATCATAGACGCGCAGCCGAGCGGGAGGCTTGCCGACGTAGAGGGTTTCGTACCGCTTCTTATTGCCGATGATTTGTTTAAAAGAGCGTTTACGGGTAACGATGCATTGAGGCTCGATCAGGCTTCCCAGATCGTACTGGCAAAAGATATTGAGGTCGGCACGGGTGATAAAGTAATTCGGGGTTGAAATATCTTTTAAAACCGTGTCGTTGACGTATTCGAGCAAACGAACCACACCCAAAGCATAAATGCCCAGACCTTGGAGCTGTACCCGTATATCGTGAACGCCTTGATTCGTGGATGGGTCTTTGAACCCGACGCGCAAGGCTCCCGCTTCATCGCCGAAGAAGTAAAACCCCTGCTCTTTACCGAAATAGACGAAAGAAATGTCCGAGATCGAAATGTTTAGCGATCCTTTTGGGATGAACCCGCCGTGTTCTTCTCTAGCCTGCTCGACTTTGGAAAAGACCTCGTAGTGGAAGAACTCTTTATAGTCCGCGTTGGACTGAATGAAATAATAGACCGAATCGATCCCCGATGCGGTCGCAAAGTTGAAAGCCCCAAGAGGGGAAACGCCGTTTAATCCTTCATGCTCCGTTCCTAGTGGAGCAGTATTCGAAGTGTTCATTTTTAGCCCTTTATAGGGTTCCTAAAGCCGCGAGTATTTACCTATTTTTATTTCTAAGGGGGTATTACTAAATACCCCCTCATCATCCTAACGCCTCGATGACCTGATCGTGTTTAACGACCTCTTTGGCTCGTTGTTGCCCCCACGGTATAACCGTGGTGGTCTTTAAAAGGCAAAGCCCCGCCTACTCCCTGCATGGGGACATAGTCCCATGCAGGGGGGAATAACGGCGGGCGAATGAAATAACAATCGATAAAAGTGGTTCGGTATCTTATTTGTGCTTATCTTCTATCTGTGATAATCGGGGCGTATTCGGGGACTTATCGGTGCTCTGTGTCTGAAGTTGCGCTTCTCTGTAAACTCGACGAATCGAGAATCTCTGCGCTCGGGTGGGCGACTTTTTTTCGCTTTTATTGCCTATTCAATGCCGGTGAATCAATTTTCTTAATTACTTTACTATTTGACCTTGTAATGCGATTCCAAGAACCAGTAATTTTATTTGCCCGTTTGACCGGGTTGGGAAAAGTTTAGCGAATTGAGAAACTCATGTCAACTAAAATTCGCATTGAATGGAAAGGTGTGTTGAGGGGCTCGACTTGTTCGGGTCTAAGAGAACTTCATCATTGATGTTCACGGAGTTGTACTCTCGAATATTCGGCCAGTACGGATTTTTACCCTTTCCGGTAGATCCCTTGTAATTAAGTTTAACGTATGTATAATCTGACAAAAACGGGAGAACAGTTATTATGGCAAGTTATGTTGAAAGTACGTTAATAAGCGATGAACATATTATTTATAGAGGACAGATAAGTTTATGGTCTTTAGCTCCGTATTTTATTGTAGGTTTTTTATTAATTGCTTTTTACTTGATCGGATTGTTAATAATTGCATATGCTATTATCAAATACAAAACTACAGAGCTTGCGATAACAAACAAAAGAATAATTGCAAAATTTGGATGGATTAGCAGGTCTACCATCGAACTGAATATTAATAAGATCGAAAGTATTCAAGTTCAGCAAGGAATTCTGGGTCGCATACTTAATTTTGGGACATTGATCATATCTGGGGCAGGTAATCCACAAGCTCCGATTCCGAATATATCTAATCCAATGGAATTTCGTCGCGTTTATATGGGACTTCAAAAATAAGTTAGCAAGAGCACACTTTTATAAATTCATACATAATCGGAAATATCATGATAGATCTTATTCTTCAATCAGTTAAAGACCAACCAGCTTATGTCGCAATAGTTGCTACATTAATACTGACTATTTTTAAACAAACTCCATCGAAGCTTACTTTTTCAAGCATTCTTGGATCATACGGAATTATATTGTTTTTAATATTCATTATAATTTTACAGACTCAAGGTCAATTAAAACAAATAAATCAAACAAATGAAATGAAGTTAAAAATTGACCATTTAGAAAAGATACTTAAAGACAATAATCTGACTGTAACAGACCAAAATATTCAAGTAAAATATGAGTCTAAAATAAAAACAATTGAAGAATTGGACAAGATCAAGTTGTTACCAATATTTTAATATTCGAAATTTCTTGCACTTTTTCACTCGCTTGTTGTACCGACAACGTCAATACAGTAAGATTGCACGTCTTGTTAAAGTTAAGCTCTTCAATTTCCGAATCTTTTCGGATCGCGTAGACATAATTGCTGATTTCGGTGTCATTATGGTGTCATAAATAGAAGTTAAAATAAGCGAAGATTGTGCAAAAGAGACGCTGTAAACTTCGCTTTTAGTGAGGTTTATTGATGTTTTAAGAGGATTCGAATCTCTTCCTGTCTGCCATATCTCTAAAGACTTCCCTTTTATACACTCTACGAATTTAGCTACCGTATTTTTATTTTGCTTGTTATACCGCCACGTCCACTTCGAACACGCCGAAGGCTCCGGCTGTTTCGCCCAATGCAACGGAGGCTTTTTTGTACTGCGCTATGGTAGTGTCGGCGTCGCTTTTGAACGCGTAGTCGATCGAAGCCGTTTTGAGACTGATCGCGCCGATTCCCGCTTCCTGGAGCGAGAGAAGGTTTTCGCCCCCTTCGCTCACCATCCATACCCGCAGCTGCTTGAATATGTCATCACCCGCATCGATCCATCCGTTTCGGTCATCGTCGTGGGCGGCAAGCTCCATGAACCCTTCCCCGGTGCGCGGTCCGAAGAGTTCGGATCCCTGCGTGATTTTGCCGTCGTGATCGGCATCGAGCGCGAGGTATCCCGCCCGTCCGGAGAGGTAGGGGAGGCTTTGCCCCTCTTTGCCGGTGAGATTGAAAGCAAACGCGTTTGTCGAAAGAGGCTGCGAGCCGTCAAACGAAATGACGAGGGGATCGGTGAGGATCTTGCCGTCCTGGATACGCAGCCGCACCGATTCGGAAAAACTCTGTGTCCATTCGATGGAGAGGGAGAACTCGCGTACGCTGCCGTCTTCGAGGACCGCTTTCCCTTCGGCCGAAAAACTCATCCGGTTGAGTTCTTGCATCTGGTACTGGTATTCGAGAATCGGAGAATTGCTCGGCGCGCCGCCCGAAGAGGCCGATGCGGGTGTTCCGGCTGCCGCTGCGTTAGTGCGAAAGGCGGCTAACGTGATCTTTTGCCCCGTTAGCGCTTCGAGCATGAGCGCCATCATCCGGTATTTGGGATCGACCCCTTCGAGCGGGTCTTCGCCCAAGGTTTCACATACCTCGTTTACCCCTTTTGAAGCGGCTGTGGAAGGGGAACTGAGGGACAATTTTTCCTGTTCGCTGCGATAGTGCAGGGACGACGCGCTGAGGCTGAGGCTTTGGGCTGCGATCTGCATGGCTGGACTCCCGTTTGGTATAACACTATATCGGCAAAACGGGGAAAAAGATGATTGCTCCCCCCGGGAGTGTTAGAGGAGCGTTAGGAGTGCGGCGGCGGTAAAGGTGCCGATCGAAATGAGAAAATAGGCCCCTATCCATCGGAAGAGTACGGCATTGCCCAAAAACAGCACAAGCAGTGCTTTGGCCAGCGAGTTGGCGAGGATCGCGATGAGGATCGCGGCGTGGGCGGTCGAGGGATGGAGGGTCGATTTGGCCAGCGAAGAGAGGGAGAGGATGATCGCATCGACGTCGGCGATTCCCGAAACGGCGGCGACCGCGTAAACCCCCATGTTCCCGACGTACTGGTCTGCGAGCTTGATGAGGGCGAGCGTGATTCCGAAGATGAGCCCCATCATCAACGCCTCTTTGAGGCTGAAGGGGTTTTTGAACTTGATGTCCTGCGGGATATTTTCGTGCCGCGACGTGAAATACAAAAAGGCGATGTAGCCGTATCCCGCGATGGAGCCAAGGGCGATGGGGAGGAGAAAAGGGATGGTGAGGGCGGGGTTGATGACCCACATTTCAATCCCCGCGCGGATGAGCATCATCGAGGAAGCCAGCGCGATCCCGATGGCGAGGTTTTTGGAGAGAAAGCCGTTTTCGTGAACCCTTCGGGCCATGCTCATCGCGACCGCCGTCGAGGAGACGAGGCCGCCGAACAGCCCCGCGACCCCGATCCCGTGCGCCGTTCCGAAGAAACGGATCGCGATGTAGCCGAAAAAGGAGATCCCGGCCACCAGAACCACCATGATCCAGATGAGGTGTGGATTGACCAGCCCCATCGGGTCGATCGGCTCGTCGGGGAGAATCGGCAGGATGACGAAGGTCATCACCATGAACATGATCGCCGCACCGAGGTCTTGTTTCGTGAGGGTTTGTTCGTATTCGCGGATCTTGTCTTTGAGGTTCAGGACGAAAAGGACGAGGATCGCGATGAAAACGGGGAAGATCGGAAGGGTGAAATAGAGCATCGCCCCCACCAGGAAGGTGACAAGTGCGGCGAACTCGGTGGTGGAACCTTTTTCGGACGCGGAGATGTTGTTGACCACATAGGCGGCGACGAGCAGCAACCCCATCAGACCCGATGCGACGAGGAAAAAATAGGGGAAATAGGCGCTCGCCCAGGCCGAGAGGTACCCAAAGAGCGAAATCATCGAAAAGGTCCTGGCCCCTCCGAAATCCTGGGTTTTGTTCGAATAGATCGAGTGCATTTCGCGCTGAAGGCCGACAAGAAACCCCAGCACGAGCGAAAGGCCGCTGTTTTGGATGAATAACGAATCGATCTCCATGGTAGCCCTCCGCCGTTCTTTTGCTAACGATTATAGCGCAGATGGCGGGAGAAACGCCAAAAGGGCTATTCGAACGTGAAACGTTGCCCGTGGGAGAGGGTGTGGCGGTATAGGGAGAGCGCTTTTAGCAGGTTGTAGAGCAGTACGCTAAACATCAGGCTCCCGAAAAATCCGGCGGCGGCCAACGCCTCACCCGATACGCATCCGGCGAGCAGCGCGAGAGCAGTGAGGGCAAACAGGGTGAACAGGAGTTTGGAACGGGATGCGGGGATGACGTTGGACATGATCGGCGCATCCATAAACCCGGCCGAATTGAGATGGAACCATACCAGAAAAGGGACGATTTTGCTCATCATCCCCAGAATGACCGCAAGGACGAATAGGGCGTAAGAGAACAGCGCGAGGGTTTCAAGTGTCGCTGCCGCGATGAAGAGGGATGCCGTATGGGCGGCCGAAGCAATCAGCAGCAGGGCCATTCCCGCCGTCCAAAACCGGATACTCACGTCGCTAACGCGCCGTTTGCGTTCCGAGAGCCGTTTGAGGGTCGTTACCGCAAAACCCCCCAGCCAGCCGGCGATGACGATGTCGGCGATCCACCCGTAGGGCCATCCCGTAAAGGCAAAGGCGATTTTGAAAACGAGGGCGGCCGCAAGTACTCTGAAGGCATTTCGTTTGCACCATCGGCTGTAGGGGGCGGTGACGTAAAACATTTCGATCACCTGGAATGCCACCGCGATGATGAGGGCGGCGGCCCATCCTATCAGCCCCAGCGAGTAGTGGGACGTGCGGACCGCTTCGTGGTAAAAGCCGAACGATGCGGAGGCGTACGACGACGCCATCACGATCCCCAGCACGGCGGTGAACGCCAGAGCGATCAGGGCTAGCCGCATCCCGCGCAGCGTATCGTGGGTGACCTCCCCGAACAGCAGCGGCAGGACGAGGTTGGCGGTATAGACGATCGCGGCCCCCAGCAGGATCGAGGCAAGGGTGAAAAGGATCGGCTGCGACCAGAGAAATGCCATCGCGAGCGAAAGAGTACCGACCGTCAGAAACGTATGGATAATGAGGGCGTTTCCCACGGGTGCGGGGATCGGTTTCCCCCCCAGGACGCTTTGCATCTGGAACAGCGCACCGATCATGCTCATGCTCATCACCCCCAAAAACATCAGGTGGATCGCACTGAGCGAATAGGGATGCAGCGGCGTGAGCACTTCGCGCGGCGCGAAAAACAGGAGTGCGCAGAGCGCGATCCCAAAAACCGGGACGGTGAGGAAAAAGCGGAGCACCACCGAGATCGGCGGCGCCTGATCGAGTGAAAGGCCGTTATACACGGTACACCTCCAAATCCAAAGTCGGACTGCGGGTAATAAAGATATGCCAGACATTGTCCGCATCCATGTAAGAGAGATAGCGTCCGTTGTTGCGGGTGATGATCTCGAACAGCGGTATCGGCTCGCGCCGGTGGATCATGTGGATCACCTCGTCTCCCGCGAGGCGGCGGAACGCCCCGACCGCCATTTCGAGCGGGATGGGGTGATCGTATTCGCGGGTGTCGAGGAGGATCATGCCATCTCTTTGAGTTTGACGATCATCTCCTCGGCATCGGAGCCGAGCGAGCGGTCGATCATCGGATAGAGCATCTGCTCTTCTTTCATGTTGTGCTGCTGGAGCATGATCATCATCGATTCGCCGATGCCGAAGAAATCGTCGACACGGTTTTCGGCGAGGGCGAGGCGCATCGATTCGAGGAGGCTGCGGAGCTGCTGGTGCTCGTAGCGCATCATCTGCGTCGGGCCGCCCATCATCCCTGTCCGTTTTTCGAAGGCGAGGAAGAGCTCTTTTTCCTCCATGTCGAAATGGTGCAGCGTGGCACGTTCGAAGGCCTCGAACGCGGTGCGGGCTTTTTCGGCGTCTTTGGCCAGCAGGGCTGATTCGGCCTCGGCGTAGTGGTGGTCGCAGGCGCGGTGGTCGTCGCGCATGAAAGAAAGAATGCTCATAAGTCTCTCCTGGGGATCAAATGACGACAGTATAGATCGGACGTCCGCGAATAATCTTGACAAAAGTCAAGAATTATTTTTTGAGGGGCTTGTTGTGGGGGAGAAAATCGCGGAAATCCTTAATGTACACGGCATTGATCCCCTGCCCGAGTTCGTGGACGTCGGCATCGAGCCGGAGCCAGCGGTTGAGCTGGTATTGGACGAGGATGCTGGAGAGGGTGTCGTTTTTGTAGAGGACGCGGAGGTTTTTGTTGATCCGCGCGCCCACTTCGAAGCCCATTCCCCCCTCCTGCGTCGTGAGGATGTTCATGGTATCGATCTGGAGTTTGGTCGTGCTGTTGATGAGCCCTTTGAGCCCGGCACCGAGCATGAAGTTGGTCGCGTCGGCACGGACGGACGAGGTTCCCGAATCGCTTCCCGCGACGGTATTGGCGGGGGAACCGAAGAGGATGTAGCTCATGATGTCGTTTTGGCTCATGACCGGATCGGAGGTGAAGAGAAAAATCGGCGAATCGAGGGTGTGGGTGACGAAGATGACGATTTTTTTGTAGTCGACTTCGTGGCCGATCGTGAGGTTGAGATAGGGGTTTAGGGGGACATCGCCGCCGAAATAGATTTCGGAATGCTGGATATCGAACCGTTTTCCCGCGCTCGTCGCACTCCCCGAAGGGATCGTCATCATCCCCAGTATCTGCATCGGCCCCAGCGGATCGCGCCAGAGGGTGATGTCGGGGATCAGCCGCAGGTTGAGCTCCTTGGTCTGGAGTTTGATCGGTTCTTGGGAAGTGATGCGGACGTTCATCGAAAGCCGCGTATGGGACGGGGGGCGGACGTCCTGGACGATGATTATGTCATCGTCGAGGACTTTGAACTGCTGCAGCGGCAGGTAGGAGATCGTTCCCTCCAGAATCGTGACGTTCCCATAAAGCTGCTGTTCGCCGGCGCGGTCGCGGACAAACGTAATGTCGGCAGCGGCGTGGGCGCTCCCCTCGGGCCCTTCGTAGAAGAAGCGTTCCGAAAAGAGGCGCAGCGACGTCCCTTTTTCGCCCGAAACCGCCCCCTGCAGCAAGAGGGTGTCGTAGATCCAGAAATCGTCGACGAGGAGATCGCCCGAGGGGGTGAGGCGAAGATGCGAGGTCCGCTCCGAGGCGATCGGGTGGTCGGCGATTTCGAAACGGTAGGAGGGAACCGTGATGTTCCCGTCACGGTAATGCAGGTCGATCGAGCCGTTCGTCCCCCCGAAAGAGTGCTGGGTATCGAGGACCGCCGCATACCACGGCACCCGGACGTTTGCGTCGATCTCCACCGTATCGGCGATCGTGACCCGTGCGCGTGCGCGGATCTCGGCATCGTAGTATTCCCCTTTGTAGAGTTCGATCGGGCGGAACGAGGAGACGGTCGCAAATGCCGAGGGGACGAGGGCTTTGACGTCCAGAACGCTTTTGCCCGGGGCAAGCGAGCCCTCGACGTCGAAATAGGCTCCGGAGTAGTTGCCCGATCCTTTGAGCCGTTCGCCGCTCAGCGATGCGGAAAATGCGACCGATTCTCCCTGGAAATGGAGGTGTGAGACGTTGTGCTCGTGGGTGAGGGAGAGGTTCAGCCGTGAGGGCGGTTTGCGGCTCCAGTCCCGCCACATCGGTGCATCGGGGGGGAGGAGGAGGGAGCCTTCGAGGGCGTGGACCCCCTCGCGGGTCGAGAATTCCCCCGTGAAGCGAAGGTGGCTGTGCTCGGCCGCAAGGGTGCCAGAGAGGGTGTCGGTGCTGAGGACATAGCTTCCGCGGGCTTTCATCCCCAGCGGCGAAGTGCGGGCGAATTCGGGGAGGGCGGGGAGAAAGGCGAGGTCCTGATGGCGGCTTTCGAGTTCCCACGCAAAACGGTCGTAATCGGAACTCGAAAGGCGCAGGGTGCTCCCGTCGAGTGTGACCGAGGCGCCCAACCCCTGTGCGTCGTCGCGGAACGATCCGCGCAGCGTGTTCGAGGGGAGATGGCGGTTCGAGGCGATGTGTCCGGAAAATTCGCTTGTCGTCACCCCCTCGAAAGTGTAGCGCAGGTGCTGGCGGGTCTGCATCGTCTCTTCCCCCCGCCGAAGCAGATAGGAGGCGTCGACGTCGAAGCGTTCGTCATCGTAGCGGCAGCGGAAGTCGAACGTGAACTTCTCGGCGTTCAGGGCCGGATCGGGTTTGAGAACCAGGCGCTCGATCCCCCCTTTGAGATGCGCGCGTTTGTCGGAGAGTTCGACGATCCGAAGGGGGATGGTTCGGGGAAGATCGGTAAAACGGCCGCTGTAGGGGGCAAGGGCGGCCGTATTGGGGTACAGGAGGGCTTCCCCCGAAATCGCGTTGTCCCGGAGGGTTCCCCGAATGCCCCCGTCGGCGTAGCGGGAGCGGAACGCGGCGCGGAAGGTTTTGAAATTGAGCAGTTCGCCGTCATAGCTCCCCTCGGCTCCGTCGATATCGAGTTCGAGGGGGTAGGTGCCGATGAGCTGTAGGTTGTGGAGCGTGACCTGTTTAAGGCGAAACGTCGGAAACGGCCAGGAGGTCTCGCTTCCGTCGGTGAAATCGTCGAGGTGGAGCCGCAGCCCCTCGATCCGGACCGATTCGACGGTATGGTCCCCTTCGAGCATTTTGACGAGGCTGTAGCGCAGGGTGAGGGTGTCGGCTTTCATCCGCTCCGCGCGAACGTCATGGAGGGTGAACCCCTCCATCAGTGACCCCTCGGCGCGGGTGTAGTGGATCCCCAGCGGTTCGAGAAGGTAGGTGCGTACAATCTCTAGACCGTCGGGGCGGAAGGCGACGTAGAGCGCCCCCGCGGTGACAAAAACACTAAGGAGAAGGAGAAAATGAAGAATCAGGAACAACCGTCTGAACAAGGTTTTCAGACGTCTGGACCGGGGCCGGTGATGATCTTCGTTCAACGGTGTTTGCATCCGCATATTATGCCCAAACTTACCATTAAACCTGATCCCGCGGCAACGGAGGAGAAACGTCCCCGCGGGAAATCGATCAGCTTCCGAAAATGTCGCGCATCATCCCTTTGTACCATTCATGGGTCGTTTTTCCGAGGTCGGCGGAACGGGTGTTGTTTTCGGTCATCTTCGGCTTGATTACTTTAATGTCGTTGCCGTTGATGTCTTTGTCGTCCATCATCGAGAAGGTGACGCCGATCGAGATCGCTTCTTTGTCGTTGACCATCGAATAACAGATGTTTTGAGGGAGCGTCACCTCTTTGGGTGTTGCTCTCCCCGCTATCAGCGAAGCGATATGGGACGCGACGATGTGCCCCTGGCCGTTTGCGATGGCACCGCTTTTGGGATAGGGATAGCCGCCGACGGCATCTCCGATGACGAAGACCCTCGGATCCGCTTTGCTCTGGAACGTGGGTGATTCCATCATCCCCCATCCCGCTTTGCCCGTCGAAACGCCGGCCATCGCGACGATTTCGGACGCTTTGTTGGTCGGCATCAGGTTCGCCGCAGCGTAGGGGATGCGCACCTCTTCGGTCCGTTCGTCTGCGAGGGTGAGCGTGACGACCACCTCTTTCTTATCCAAATCGACGGTTTTGACCAGCGAATTGGGACGGTATTCGACGATATCGGGGTACAGTTCTTTGTATGCTGCCAGGAACCCCGGACCTTTCGGGGCCGGTTTGGCTTTGGGATCGAGGAGGATCACTTTCCCCTGGATGCCGTTTTTCTTCAGGTAGTGGGCCACCATCGCGGCACGCTCATACGGTGCCGGAGGGCAGCGGTAGGGGCCGTCGGGAACGGAGATGACGAAATTGCCCCCTTCGAACTCCTCGAGCATCTTTTTAAGGGCGACGTGCTCACTGCCGGGCATGAGCGCCGGAGGGCACTCCTGGCGGCACCGCTCGGCGGCAAGGGTGTCTTTGCCGAACCATTTGGTGTAATCGTACGCGATTCCGGGTGCGAGCAGGAGATAATCGTACCCGATGCTGCCGGTCGTCGTTTTGACGGTGCGGCCGGAACGGTCGATGTCGGTGACGGTCGTCTGGAACATTTTGTATCCGAACGCCTTTGCCGCGGTGTAGTAATCGCGGGTCAGGAAATCCATCCCCACTTCGCCGCTTAGCCATTCGTTACTGATCGGACACGACATAAAAAGATCCCGTTTTTCGAGGACCACCACTTCGGCTTCGGGGGCTTCCTTTTTGATGTAGCGGGCGGCGGTGAGGCCGCCCCATCCGCCGCCGACGATGACGACCCGCTTGCCTGCGGGTTTGGGGAGGAGTTCGGTGGCGACGGCCGGATTTTCAGCCGCCGACGCCGGTGCTGCGGAGACTCCCCCAAGAGCCAGCGCCGCGGCGCCGATTCCGGAGGCTTTGAGCATATCGCGTCGAGAGAGTTTCATGTCCGCTCCTTAAAAACTCAGGTTGGCGATCAGACGCGTGTGCGCATGCTCGTAATTGCGGGTGCCGTTGTCACGCTGTTCGTGAAACAGGCGGAACCACAACCCTTTGACCGATGGGACGGCGTAGTGGAGGATGTAATCTTGAACTTCGGTCGTTTCATTCCGGACGGTGCTGATGGTTCCCCCGGTACTGCCGGTGGTTCCGGTCCACGTTTGTACGTCGGTATCGTACCGGGCATGGTTGACGATGAACTTGAGCCCCGGAACGCCGAGCGATGCGAAACTGTATTCGGCCCCGAGTTTGTAGGCGTCGGTATCGGCACGGTATTCGTTACGGGCGAAAATCATGCTGGTGTACGCGGGATCGCCCTGCCAGGCGTTCATGACGTGGCCATCCTCATTGCGGTTGTAAGCGGCGGAGAAACTGAAGTCCCCGATGTCGGCTTTTGCCTGGACCCCCCACAAGGTGGCGTCGATCTGGCCGTCCGCGCTGATTTTCGTTTTGTAAATGGACGAGGCCGTCAACGTGTTGACGCTGCGGAGTTTTTTGAGCTCGTTTCCTCCGGTAGAGGTGGCGAAGTTCCCGACATCGTCTTGTTTAAGGATTTGGGCTCCGAGGGTCACTTTGGCCGGACCCGCGTTGATTTTGTATTCGGCATCGGCATAAATCGTGTTGTACATTTCGTGTGCGTAGTAATCCCATACCCGGGCTTTGAGGTTTCCTTTGGCGTACTCGATCCCCAGTGCGGTGACCCCGGATGTATCGAGTTTATTCGCCCCCAGGGTCGCATCCGACATATCCTGGAACGATGATTTCCCCGAACCCGGAGTAATCACGCCGGTCGTGCCGTTGACCGCCGGGCTCACAAGACCGTATCCCGCACCGGAGGTGATTTGATAGGCGGCATCGCCGATGAGTCCCGCATCGGTCGCGGCGCGCGTACCGAACTGCATTTTGGTGATGTGGGCCGCGGTTACCGTGAAATCGGGGATTTCCTTGATCGTCGCGACGGTCCCCTCGAAGAGTTGGGGGATGATGGTGACGGCATTGTCGGTCATCGGTGTTTTAAACTCCTGCCGGCCGTACGTGATGTCGGTATTGGAGAGGCGGTAGCTTGCATAGGCTTCGCCGAGCGTCGAATAGCTGTCCATCGAGTCGCCCAGAAGCCCCTGTGCCACCTGGCTGTAGCCGTCGCGGGTTTTGTAATCCCACTTGGTGAGCCCTGTGTCGTGGGTCGTGTACATCGCCGCGCCGAAGCGGAGACCTTGCAGCGCTCCCGTCTGGTATTTGAGTTTGCCTCCGATGGCGCTGCCGGTTGCGGCTACCGTATCGGAAAAAGCCGGTTCGATATGGTGAATCCGGACATAACCGCCGAATTTCCCCTCTTTTATCATTTCATTGAGATCGTCCGCCCCCATGAGCTGGGTGGCGAGGATCGCAGATAGGGACAGGATTGCATTGCGTTTCATCTCGTGTGATACTCCTTCGATAAGTTTTCAACGACCCAATCGTACTGGTGCCAGATGAAAAAATCATGAAAATGTGATTTTTTTTTGACGTTTTACCGAAAATCGACGAATAATAAATTACAATACTTCCCATGCGAGTACTTATAATAGAAGATGATATGAAAATGAGGGGCATGCTCAAAGATGCCCTGGAAACGGTTTACCGTATCGATACGGCCCAAACGATCGGCGAGGCGTTGGAATGGATCGAAAGCTGTTCGTACGGCGCCGTACTTTTGGATCGTAACCTGTGCGGCGAGGACAACGGGATGGAGATCATCCCCAAACTCAAAAAGCGCCATCCCTCCTGCGCCGTCATGATCGCGAGCGCCTACGGAGGGGTCGAGGAGAGGATCGCGGGGCTCAGTGCCGGGGCGGACGATTATTTGGAGAAGCCGTACGATCTTCGGGAACTACGAATGCGTCTGGACGGACTCATCCGGCGGTTCGCCCCCGAAACGATCACCTCGGGGGGGGTCTGTCTGGATCTGGTTAATCAAACGATCACGGCCGAGGAGAAAACGATAACTCTCTCCAAAAAAGAGAACGACGTCCTTTTCTTCCTGGCGTCAAGGCCGGACAAGGTTTTCAGCCGGGACGATATCGCCAACGCCGTTTATTCCGATCCCGCTTCGATGACCTCCAACACGATCGACGTCGTCATCAGCCATATACGGAAAAAACTGCCGGTCGATGTGATCGAAACGGTCAAAGGACGCGGCTATGCTCTTAAAAACTTTTAAAGGACGGATCCTCGCGGTATCGCTGGGGATGACGGTTCTGGCCGTGGCGATCTTCGGATACGGCCTGGCGAGCATCTATTATCAGCACATGCATAAATGTCTTTCGCGGAGCCTGACGTTTCTTGGGAACATGATCGTGCACGAATATGACGTGTCGCGGTGGGACGACCAGACGCAACGACTGGTATGGCACGACGAACAGCTTAGAAGCGTGATGAAGGGAGGGCTCATCGACCGGATGCGCATCGAGGTGGTCGAAACGCTCCCCTCCCTAAGCGACGAGCGGCTGTTTTATGCCGTCGCACTCAAAGACGGACGCCATTTTCTTATCAGCTCTTCGACGGCGAAGATCGACGACGAGCTGTTTCGGATGATCGGCAGCCGATGGATCTTTTTTCTGTTCGGTTTCGTGTTCACGAGCGGGGTGATCTATCTGCTCATACGCCATCTTTTCGCCCCGTTCAATGCCCTTGTCAACCATTGTCTCACCTGTGACGATCCCGATAGCAAACCCGATGAGGTGAGCGGCGGTAGGGAGATCATCGCCCTGCGCGATGCGATTGCAACGCTGCAGCAGCGGATCAGCGGCCTCCAAAAGGCCCAGCACGAATCGATGAAGGCCCTGACGCACGAGTTGAAGACGCCTTTGGCGCAACTGCGCCTGCGCATCGATCTTGCCGATCAGAAAGGGGAATGGAAAAGCGATGCGATCGCCGAAGCGCGCGAAGAGATCGATACGATCGCCGCGAAGATCACCACGATTTTACATACGACCGAGCATGTCGGCAAGACGGAGAAGATACGGCTCAAAAAAGCGATAAACGAATGGGTCGAGGAATTACGCGGACTGTGGGAACATCGGGGATTGCGTTTTAACCTTGATATTCCCGATGCCGCGGTAGCGGAGCTGCCTCGGATCCCTTTTGAACGGGTGTGTCGGATTCTCATCGAAAACGCGCTCAATCACGCCTGCGAAGGGAGCGATGTCTTTATCCGGTGCCGCGGAGGGATCATCGAGATATCCAATCCTCCGTGCGAACATTCCGCCACCCTCATCCATTCCAGCGGGGTAGGGCTCTCGATCGCCAGAACGCTCTGCGATTATTACGGGTGGATGCTGCGCGACGAACAGGATGCGACGAGTTACCGCGTGGTTTTTTCGGCGGCCTAGAAAAGCTCCCCGATCCGGAAGTGGATTGCGTACTGGGCGGGATCGTCGGGGTCAAACCCGACGTCGAACGCGATCGGGCCGATGGGGGTGACGTAGCGAAGCCCCCACCCTATTCCCCAGTAGGCGACGTCGTAATCGGGGATATAATCGTCCCCGATAAACGTGAGATCGCTGAACAAGACCCCCCGGAATTCGCCGTAGATGGGGAAGCGGTACTCCAGGCTCCCCTCCAGCAGCGAAGGAAACCCCAGCGGGTCGCCGGCACTGTTTTTGGGTCCGAGCTCACGGTAGGTGTAGGCGCGGTTGGAGTTCATCCCCCCCGCATAGAAACGGTACGATGCGGGGACGTCGCCGTCGTAGACGCGCAGTGTCCCCCATTTTACCTTCGCCCCCGCGACGTGTTCCCCCGCGCTGAGGATGTAGGCTCCCGAGAGGAGGCTTTTGAAATAGGTGGCATCCGAAAATACGGGGGAGCGGAGCGACCCGGTCCCTTTGGCGTTGAGCCAGAACCCTTTGGTCGGTTCGAGGATGTTGTCGCGGGTATCGAGGTTGATCTCTCCGAGCGGGGAAGCGATGTAGAGGATACTGTCGGGAAAGTTGACGGGGTCGGTCGAATCGTACGTCTGTACCCGGTCAAACAGGAGCCCCGCCATGACCGATGCGGGGGTATCTTGGTATTTGGCGGTTACTTTTTCGTAGGTGCTTTCGGTTTTATACCCGTCGAACGTCTCGTCTTTGTACCCGATTTCGGCTCCGAGTACCCCCCGGTTCTGGAGCGGGACGGTGAGGGTCCCGGTCAGCTCCTGCATCAGGTCGGTGTAGCGGGCGTCGAGAGAGAGGGTTTTTAGGTCGCCGAAGAAATTGCGGTGCTTGATCCCCATCTGCGCACTCAACCCCTGGTCGCTGCTGTACCCAAGACCGGCGGTAAAACGGATCGGGCGTTCGACCTCTTCGACGGTAAGGGTGATCGGGACGACGCTGCCGTTACGCTCGTTGTCGTTGATCATGACCCGCGCGACCGCTTCTTGCGCGTAGAGCGCTTCGTAACTTTTTTTGATCGCTTCGACGCTGTACGGGTCCCCTTCTTCGAAGCGGAGCATCGAGGCGGTGAGTTTACCGTCGATATTGGGGGTCGAAGAGGCGGTGATTTTGCCGAAGGTACACGCTTCGCCGGGTGAGGCTTCGAAGAGGAGGTGTGCTTCGTCGGTCTCGATATCGACCCATGCCTTGGCATTGAAGCTCGCGTTGCAGTATCCCCGCTCCCCGTAACGTTTTTTGATCGCCGATTTTGTTTCGGAAAATTTCTCCTGGTCGAACCGATCTTCGGGGCGGATCGTCACCAGCGTTTCGACGTCGATGGGGCTGTTGAGCTGGACGCTTTTGACGATGACGGGGGTGTTTTCGGCGATGATGAAGGTGACGATCCCCTCTTTTACCTCGGAGGTGACGCGGGCGTGGTAAAAACCTTTTGAACGGTAAAAACTTCCCAGGGCCGAAACACTTTGGGCTACGGCGACTTCGTCGAGGGTGGGGGGATTTTCCCACACTTCGACCGCATAGGGTTTGCGCAGCCCCAGCACTTCGTAAAGACGCGATTCGTCGATCGATTGGTTTCCGCTGAAAACGATCCGCAGGGGAGCCGAAAAAAGGAGAAGCGCCGATGCGGCGAGCAGCCAGACGATGCGCACGGTACTTTCTCCTTTTTTGGGGTTAATTGTACCCAAAAAGGGGGACGCGCACATAGTCCAGATAGTCCGGAGCACGATGCGGTTCGGGCTGATCGAGCAGGGAGAGGACGGTTTTGATCGTTCCTCCGTGCGTGCAGACCAGAACATTCAATGCGGGATCAAGTTCGGACAGAAACGATGCGATACGGTTGCGAAACTCCTCGCGGGATTCGTCGCAGACGAAGTCGTGCCATCTCTCCTGGGAATCGAGTACGGCAGGATCGTAACCTTTTGTTTGCTCGATCTGCTCAAATGTTTTGCCTTCGAAAGAGGTTCTGAAGCGTACTTCACGCAGCCTCGGATCGGCGGTGTAACCATACAGCCCGATGGCGTCGAGTGTCTGAGTACACCGCAATAGATCGGAGGAGATAATCCGGTCAAACCGCTCATCCAGCAACGGTGCGATTTTCGTTTCGTCGAAGAGGCTCCTGTCGATTCCGATATCGGTATGTCCCAGATAGCACCGATGATACTCACGCGGCGGCGGCGCATGGCGCAGGAGAATCAGGGCCATAGGAACCCGAGTATCAGGAGGATTTCGACTCCCTCCAGCGACGCGCCCAGCGCGTCCCCGTTGAGAAATCCGAGTGCGCGGCGCAGAAGCAGCGCGATCAGCAGCGCCAGCGCGACCCCCGATCCCAAAGCGACGGCGAACGGCCAAGAAAGGAGCCAAAACCCGATCAGCGAATAGACCGCCCCCGCCCCCAGCAGGGCCGTTTTTCCGAAAGAGGCGCGCAGCTGCGACACAAACGTCGAGCGGAACGCAAAAAACGAGAGAACCGCCAGCAGCCCCAGGCGGCCGATCATCGCGACGGCGGCAAAGGCGGCGAAGTGCTGATGCATGAGCAGCGAGGCGAGCAGCGCAGTTTTGATCAGTACGCTCATCGTCCCGTACAAAACCCCCATCGCTCCCACGGTCGGCTCTTTGATCACCTCATAGGGGTCTTTGCCGCCGTGGGCGGCGTGGATCGCGTCGGCGACGTCGATGACCGCTTCGGTGTGCAAAAAACCGTAGAGGATCATGTAGGCGCCCGCGGCGATCAGCGCCCCGACCCACCCCAGCGGTTCGAGGGCGAGGAAAAGGGCTATCGACATTCCCGCAAGGAGCAGCCCGATGGCGGGAAGGGCGAAAAGCATCGTCCGAAGGACGGCGGGAGAGGAAAGGTCGTCGCTTTCGCGGAAACGGACGGGCAGCAGGGTGAAATAGCTCAGGGCGAATTTGATGCCCAGGTAGAAGTTATTCACAGGGAACCTCCCGCATGATGGTGAACCAGTTGCGGTCGAACACTTTGCGGATATAGCTCTCGCGGTGCGGGACGATACACCCCGCGCAGTTTTGATGTATGGCCTTTTCACTCACATAGCGATCCCCGTCGGGACTCTCGATGGAGCAGGTGCTGTAGAGGGTTCGATCCCCCTCTTGAGAAAATCCGCCCTCGTTAAAGCGGAAGTTCGGACAGGCGCAGAGGTAGCAGTTGAGCTCCTCGGTGTCGTGGCACTTTTTATTCTCCGCATACAACGGGCAGAAATCGCTCTCTTTTTCCACCATGTTCTCGAACCGGAAGTATGCGATCACTTCTTCGTCGCTGAAGTGTTCCAGCTTTTTCATGATCGCGGCATGTTTGGCGCCGTGGGCGTCGAACCATTGCTTATAGGACATGTTGCAGTATCCTCTCCATATCGATCTCCCCTCTCATCGTTGCGATAAAACTATCGAGAGTCGTTTTTTTGTAGGTTTCAAATTGTTCATTCTCGAAAAGTCCGTGAACAAATGTCCCTTTTATATGACCACTCTCATACCACAGCGGATATTTCCCACTCACCCCGTGATGGATTTCAAACCCCCGCACCGTTGTATCGAAGAGAGAATATTCCCCTTTTTTGAGCACTTTTTCTCTCTGAAACACGATGACGTCATCGACAAATCCAAGCCCCTCTTCGCTCACCGGTTCCACCGTCTCGACACACGCATCATCGATAATCGCTTCAAACATCATCTGATACCCGCCGCAGATGCCCAGAATCTCTTTTTTCCGTTCTTTGAGAGCATCGAACAACCCTGTTTGTTTGAGCCACCGCAGATCCTCTATGACCCGCTTGCTGCCGGGGAGGATAACGAGGTCGAAACTCTCCAGCGCTACGTTGGAGGTGATGAACTCGACGAAGATGCTCTCATCGGCGATGAGGGGTTCGAAATCGTTGTAGTTGCTCATCGTCGGGTAGGAAATGATCCCGATTTTTTTCGCCGGATGGGGTTTGTTCTGGACGAAATTTTTCAGGCTCTGGGAGTCTTCGAACCCGAGGTTGAGGGGGAGATAGGGGAGGACGCCCAGCACCGGGATGCCGAAACGCTCTTCGATGATCCGCACCCCCTCGTCAAACAGGGTTCTGTCGCCTCGAAATTTGTTGACGATAACACCGATAACATTCTGTTTGAGCGGTTCGGGGAGGAGATTGTAGACCCCCCAGATCGAGGCGAACACGCCCCCCTTTTCGATGTCGGCGACGAGGATGATCTTCGTATCGTATTTTTCGGCGATGTAAATATTGGAGAGGTCTTTGTCCATCAGATTCAGCTCTACCGGACTCCCCGCCCCTTCGCACACGACGCACTCGTACCGCTCGCTCAGATACTCGAAGCACTCGTTTACGGCGGGCTTTAACTGATCGAGGTCTCGGTAGTAGTCGCGGACATCCTTGTCCATCACCGCCTTGCCTTTGACGATCAAGGAAGCGCTGTTGCCGTGCCCCGATTTGAGCAATACGGGATTGAGATGGTAGCTCGTCGGAACCCCCAGTACCTCCGCCTGAAAATACTGGGCGATCGCGATTTCAGACCCGTCGTCGCAGACGCGGGAGTTGTTGGAGACGTTTTGGGCTTTGAACGGGGCGACGGTGATCCCCCGCTCCTGCAAGAGCCGTCCGATCACAAACGTCAGGGTCGATTTCCCCGCGTCGGACGAGGTTCCGAAAATGGAGATCGATTTCATGCCAGCGCCCCCGCTCCCAAAAGTAGTATCACAAGGGTATCGAGTTTCCACTGAAGGGCCAATGCACCCCGCACATCCTCCGCCGAAATCTCCCCTTTCCCCTCGCCGAAACAGGGCTTGTTTTTAACCCTGCCAAAATACGATGTCGGCCCTCCGAGCGATACCCCCAGCGACACCGCCATCGCCGAGATCGGGTATCCCGCGTTGGGACTTTCGTGCATCGCGCCGTAATGCCATGTCTTTTTGAGGGCGTTGAGGTTGCCGAAGAGAATCAGAATAAAAATTGCCGTGATACGGGAAGGGAGATAGTTGAGCACATCATCCAGCCGTGCGCTCACTTTGCCGAACTTCTCGTATTTTTCGTTCCGATACCCCACCATCGAATCGAGGGTATTGACCGCCTTATAGAGAAACAGCCCGGCCAAACCGAACACTAACAGATAAAACAGTGGAGCGATCACCCCGTCGCTCAGGTTTTCGGCATAGGTCTCGATCGCGGCCTTGTTGATCTCGCTCTCAGAGAGGTTTTCGGTGTCTCGGCTGACGAGATAACGGATGCTCGAAGGATCGCTCAGCACGTTGTTCACGCTCGTGTAGAGCATCTTCCCCGCGATCCCTGTCGAGGCGATGATCCCCAGTACCCACGGATTATCGATCAGTGAGATCGGGTAAACGAGGGCAAACACGCACGCTAACAGCCAAAAAACGAGCCAGAATCCGCACAGGATGCTGTCGCGGTAAAACCGTTTTTCAAAAGCGGTGATAAAATTGCCCATCAGAACGACGGGATGGCGAATAAAACGAAACTCGCCGAATATGCGGTCGGTAAGGTAGGCGATGAGGGCTATTTCAGCGAACACAATACCCCCTTAAACCGCTTCATCGCCTCCAAATCTTTCACCGCGATCCGCACAAACCTCTCATCCAAAAAGTCAAAATTGGAACAGTCGCGCACCATGATGCGGTATGGAACAAGTTTTTCCTGAAACGCTTTCGCATTTATGTGAGCAAGTCGGACGAGAAAAAAGTTCGCATCACTCTCAAACACTTCCGCAAAGAGGGGAGAATTGTCGAGGATGGTTTTCAGATACGTTTTCGCTTCGGCATTGAGGGCATGGGAACGCTTGCGAAACGGCTCGTCGGCGAGTGCCGTGATGAGAAAATGGCTGTCGAGCTGTGAAATCTTCCACAGCGGCTCTTTTTCTTTTAGAGAGGCGATGTTGGAAGCGTTGGAGAGGACGATCCCGACCCGCACCCCTGCGCATCCGTAAAACTTCGTCTGCGATTTTAAAATATAGAGTTTGTCGTAGCTTCGGAGATAGCGGGTTGCCGATTCGCCGCCGCAAAATTCCAGAAACGATTCGTCGATGAGGATCGTGCAGTCTCTGGCCATCCACCGTTCCATCAGGGTGTCGATCCCGTAATAGCGTCCGTCAGGGGTGGAGGGGTTGACGAAGACGACGAGGGAGTGCTCCTCGACTTCGGCATCCATCGATTCGAAACGGTTGATGAGGCGGACGTTTTTCCCGTGCAGGAGGGCGGCTTTTTTGTATTCCAGATAGGCGGGGGAGTAGATCGTACAGGTCGGAGGGTCGAAAAACCGCATCAGGGAGAAAATCGCCGAGCTTCCTCCGTTGAAGAGTTCCATCTCATCACTGTTCACACCGTAATGGCGGGCTAACGCCTCCGTTAGCTTCCCGTAGCTCGGGTAGGCATTGAGGGTGACGGAGCTGAAATCGACCGCAGGAGTGATGAAGTTGATGTTAGAGGAGAGGTCCAGTACCTCGTGAACCTCACAGCCGCAGTGTGCCGCAAAGTTGTTCACATCTCCGCCGTGGGCGTAGGTCGTCATTTGAGCCGTCTCTCCAACCCCAGTTTCACTTCGTACACTTCGTCGCAGATTTGGGCGAGTTTTTGACCGATGATCCCCGACAAATCGACGTAGCGGCGGCTGATCGGATCGGAGGGGATCACCCCCGATCCGACATCATTGAGAACAAACACGATGTTAGCGTCGATGGCTCCCAGCGCTTCGATCTCTGCGATCAATACCTCTTCGCTCTCCTCCATGCGGTTGAGTATCCACATCGAGACGCAGTCGACGAGGTAGGTGCGGTGAGGTTCGATTACACGTAGAAGGTCGCGGCTCTCTTCGAGGGTGATGAAGTTTTCACCGCGCGTTTGACGGTGTTTGTCGATCCGCGTTCCCATCTCGGTGTCGCCGTATGTGTGATCGTAGGTGGCGAGGTAGGTGGGTTGGTCGGTTGCGATGGCGAGCGTCTTTGCCTCCGCCAGAGAACTTTTGCCTGATTTCTGCCCTCCGAAATAGAGTATCTTCATGATAAAAATCCCTCGACGCGGCGGGTGATCTGTTCGGGGGAAAGACCGTTCAGGATGCCGTAGACGAGCGCCGCCCCAGCCCCTACCCCCTCTTTGGCTTCCCCTTCGTCGTAGAGCCGCAGTGCGGGGTGGGAGGAGCGGGAGAAGTCAAACTCGGCGCAGCACGCGTCGATGGGGAAACTGAGCATCCGGAGCAGTCCGGCGATGTCGGATGAGGGATCGTCGGCAAGCCATGCGGTCGTCCAGAGTGCGAGGGATCCTTCGCGGATACTTCCCTCCATCGAACGGAGGATCGTATCGACGATCAGCAGCACCGCCGCCATCTGGGTCCCTCCGGCCAGGACGGTCGTGACGTCTCGGTTCTGGAGTCCCAGTAGGAATCCGGCGTTGAAAAGGAGCATGTTGTCCGACACCTTCGCGAGGCGTTCGAAGAGGTCGTTGACCCCTTCGCATCCGGTCAGCGCCTGTTCGATAACGCGCCGTTTGGTCGATTGGGGGGCGTTTTTGAAACTGCTGCTGAACATCTCCTGCGCGTCGTATCCCAGGGCGAGGGCGGTGGCGGCTGCCGTCGTTGTTCCGCCGGGGATCGATTCGCCGAGGATGAGGTAGTCCCCTTTGGGCTCGAAGGTCTGGGCGAAGGCGACACCGCGTTCGAAAACCTCCATTGCCGCAATCCGCGCCCCGGTATCGATGGAGCCGCTGGGCGGGATGTCAAAACCGTAACAGGCGAAACGTTCCACTTTCGGTTTTTCGGAAAGTCCAAGATCGAGCAGCCCGATTTCGGCAAAGGGGTGCAGGAGGTGGACGGCACGGGTGATGAGGGCGGGGGTGGGAACCCCGGAAGGGGTTTCGGCGACGGCATCCAGGCTGCGTACTTCCCCGGTACAGAGAAATTCGGCATCCAGGGTCGGGGTCAGATGGAGCAATCCCGGGATTCCCGCCTGGGTGATCCCCGGGATCTCTGCGGTAGCCGTGGTGCTCATGGAGAGGAGGAAGTGGGCCTTTTTGCCGCGCAGGTATTCGGCAAAATCGCGTGTTCCGGTTATCGGTCGTATCATTGTATTTTCTCCCAGAGGTCGGTATGGTCGCGCCCCGCGAGGAAGCGGGTGACGCTGTAGTAAAGTCCGGCGTAGCGGACGTAGGGGCGGAAACGTTCGATCGCTTCGGTATATCCGTACGCATCCAGCAGCATCCGCGTATGCGCATCGTCGGCGCACCATGCGAGGGCCGTGACGGCGAGATCGAAGGTGAAATCGCCGTTGCACGCTTCGCTCCAGTCGTAGACGCAGCCCAGTTCGTCGCCGCAGAAAGAGGCATTGTCGGGGAAAAGATCCCCGTGTATGATCCCCTCGTCGCGCAGATCGATCCGGAGTTCGGCGAACAGGGCGGAAAACGGTTCATGTCCCGTTCGGGCGATCAGTTCTGCGAGCCGCTCGCGTTTGAATAAGGGGAGATTGCCGCTCTGTTTTCCCCGCGTGCGGCCGTGAAGATCTCTCAAAAACGCCCCGATGCCGCGGATCTGGTTTTCGGTGGGGCGGTTGGGACTGGTTCCTGCGCATTTGGCGTACACGAGAGCGCTTTTTCCCCGCAGGGCGAAAACGGGGGTGAGTGCCCTGGGAACGGGGAGTGGAGCGAGCGAAGCGAGCAGTTCCCACTCCCTTTGTGCCGATTCGACACTCGCTTCTTCGAACACTTTGAGAACGTAGTCGTTATCGAGCCAATAAACCGTGTCACGTACCCCGTCTTGGGTGGGGTGCAGGGTGCGCGCTTCCCAGAACGGTGCGATATCTGCGGCGTCAATGTGCGTTTTTACACCCATCGGACCACCTCGGTGAGCTCTTTTTTACTGTTCCACCCCAGTTTCAGCAGTTCGGGCTCATCCAAAAATTCGCTTACGTATCCCAGTGTCAGATAGGCGACGAGCTTGTGCTCTTTTCCCATTCCCAGCAGTTTTCTCACCTTTTTGGGGCGGAGGATGCTGACCCAGCCGACCCCGATGTTGTGGGCACGCGCCATCAGCCAGAGGTTCTGGATCGCGCACACGACGCTGTATTCCCCCGTTTTTTTCTGAGTCGTCTGCCCCAGCACCGGTTTGCGGGGTTTTTCGTAGAAGACCGCGATATTGAGTGCCGATTCGAGGATCCCTTCGAGTTTGAGCGAAGGGTAGAGGGACGAATCGGCGAATTGTTCCCGCGCTTTGGCGTTTTCACGGGCAAATTCGCGGTAGATTTCCGTGCGAAGGGCGTTGTCTTGGATGATGACGAACTGCCAGGGTTGCGAGTACCCTACCGAGGGCGCCGAGACGGCCGCTTCGAGGAGATCGTGGAGCACGGCGTCATCGATGGGACGATCGACGTAGCGGTTTCCCCGAACGTCGCGCCGGGAGACGAAAATCGATTGCAGGATGGTCCGGGCGTGGGCGTCGAAGGCTTTCACATCAGCCTCCGTCGGACGAGGTCGGGATGGCTGCGAAAGAGGGTGTGCAGATACGTTCCCAGGACGTTGCCCTCAGCGTTTGTCCAGCTCCCCGCCTGCCCGGTCCCTGTTTTTGCCCCCCGGAGAATATCGAATCCCCCTTCGGTGTCGAGGGGACGGGTGTAGTGGAACGCATGCCCTTTGATCCCCGCTTCGTTGGTGTAGTATCCCATCCGCTGGAACCTCTTTTCGAGGGTAAAGGAGACGTCCAGAATCCCGCTCATCTCTTTGTCGTCGACCCGTTGCCCCAGGTAGAGGAGCCCCGCGCATTCGGCGTAGATTTTTCCGGAACGGGCATGGCGGATCAGGGAGTCTTTGAAGCGGCGGGCGTTGCGGAGGGTTTCGTACGCCGCGTCGGTTTCGACGTAACCGCCGCAGATATAGACGCTCTTGCACGTATCGGGGATCGGCTCGTCGCAAGAAGGGCTTACGAGGCACACCGACGAAAACGCTTCTTCGAGAAAACGGAGATTGTCGGGATAGAGGAACGAGAAATTCTCATCGCATACCACCGCGACCGCATCTTCGGATCGGGGAGGCGGGGGGAAGGGATACCCCTTCGCCGCAGGGGCATCGGAGCGCCCCAGGGCAATGAGGGCGTCGATGTCGATATGCTCGAGGGCCTGGGCGGAAATGGCGGCGAGTTTATCGCGGTCGCGCAGGTCGAGCCCCAGGTGGGTGTCGCGCAGCGCGTCGAGGCCGTCGCGAACCCATCCCAGAACCGCCACGTCGTCAAAATCGCTTTCGATCCGGTTTTTAATCAGTTCGTAGTGGCTCTGCGAGCCCAGACGGTTGAGGATGACCCCCTTGATCGTGTTGTCCGCACGATAGGCTTTGAGCCCTCCGAGTACGGCGCTGGGGGTGATGTAGCTCCCCTGTGCGTCGAGGACGATGACGGTGGGGACGTTGAGCAGCGTCGAGACGTCATAAGCGCTGCTGCCGTAGTCCATGCCGTCGTAAAACCCCATTACCCCCTCCATGATCGCGACTTCGCGGTCGGCGTATCGACCATACAGCCATCGGAGCTGTTCGGGGTTCATCATAAACGCATCGAGGTTGATGCTATCGGTGCCGCAGATGGCGCGGTGGAACTGCGGATCGATAAAATCGGGACCGATTTTAAACGGACGGACGGACTCTTTGAAACGGTACAGAAGCGCCGAAGTAAGAAGCGTTTTTCCCTGGTTGGACGCGACCGCGCTGATGCAGAGACTAACCATGTCCCCCCCTTTTTTTCAGGATGATGTAAATGAAAAACGGTCCCCCGATAAATGACGTGACGACCCCGATGGGGACTTCGCTGGCCGCGCCGAGATTGCGCGCGATCAGGTCGCACAGGACCAGAAATACCCCGCCGTAATAAAAGACCGGGAGAATCAAAGCGTCGCTGCTGCGACGGTAAAGCAGGCGGACGATGTGGGGGATCACGAGCCCGATAAACCCGATCGGCCCGACGACGCTCACGCAGATCCCCACGCTCATCGAGACGGCGAGGAGGAGGATCAGGTTGATTTTCCTGATCTCGATCCCTTTGAGAAACGCGTTTTCGTACGAAGTGAGGAGCAGCTTAAGCTCGGGGCGGTAACGTACGACGACCCACAGCAGACCGAGCGCCGCCGCCGCAACGGGATAGAGGCTCTCCATCCCCACAACGCTCAGGCTCCCCATCGTGAAACGGATGATCGAGTAGCTTTGTTCGAGGTCGCTGAGGTAAAAAATTACCATCAGCGCGGCCGAATAGAAAAACGACAGCGCGATCCCGATGAGGAGCAGCGAATGGGTCTGGGTAGCTTTGAGGGTCCGTGCAAACAAAAACAGCAGCACGACCGTCGAAAACGCCCCGACGAAACTGAAAAAGTACGAGAGGGCCGCCAGCGATGCGGGTAAAAAGACGATGCCTATCGCCGTCGCCAGGGTCGCGCCGCTGGAGACACCGAGGGTAAAAGGGGTTGTGAGCGCGTTGCGAAACACCGCCTGAAATACCATTCCCCCCAGCGCGAGGACCGCCCCGGTAAAAAATGCGACCCCGACCCGGGGGAGCCGAAGATCCCAAAACAGGAGGTATTCGGTCGCATCGGGGTTGAAAAGATTGCCAATCTCCATCGCCGTTTCTCCTGTGAACGGCGCGATGGCCAGGATCGTCAGCGACAGGGCAAAAATCAGCCGTTTCATCGGTAGTTCACCGTAAAATGTCCCTCAATCCGGCAGATCGAGTCTCCGAAAAGGGAGCGGAAACGGCTCTCTTCGAAAAAATCGTTCCCCGACCCGTCGAAAACGAGTTCCCCTTCTCGCAGATAGAGGATCCGGTACCCCAGACGGTAGGCGAGGTTCAGATCGTGGGTGATGACGATTTTCCGTCCGGGATGTTCTTTGAGCATCCCGAAGAGCTTGATTTTTTTGTCGCTGTCGAGGTTTGCGGTCGGTTCATCGAAAATGGTCAAGCGGGCATTGTGCAGCAATCCTCCGGCGAAGAGCAGGAGCTGGCTTTCCCCGCTGCTGAGACATCGGCATGGGGTGTTTCGGAGCCCCGCGATATCGAGCCGTGCCATCACCGCTTCGAGGTTTTTCTGGGTCGATCCGTTGAGAAGCGAGAGTTTCAAGAACGCTTCCGCATCGATGTATTCGTCGAAAACGTCGAGTCTGGAGGGGACGAAGTTGAGCAGCTGCGCGCGGAGCTTGGCGCCGAGTTCGGCGATTTGTTTCCCTTCCGCGTACACGGCGGGCGTTTCATAAAGCCCTACAAGTGCCCGTGCAAGGGTCGTTTTGCCCGCGCCGTTGGCTCCCAGTATTACCGCGTCTTCATCTCCCAGTGCGAAGGAAATCCCCTTTAGAAAGGGGGTTGAGAGGTTTTCAACGCGCAGATTCACGTAGAAATCCTTTGAAATCGTCGATGAAATAGACGATCCGGTCACTCGGTATCCCCGCGTATTCGCCCGATTCCACGAAGACCGATTTCGTTCGGGCCGCATTGATCGGAAGTTTCAGCCACGGGGCTTTGAGCTGTTCCTCGGTAAATTTTTTCTCTTTCATTAGCGGCGCGAGGATGATGACCACGTCGGGATTGAGCGCGAGTATTTTTTCGAGCGTGAGGGCAGGTTGCCCTTTTTGGGTGCTTTGGAACGCATTGACGTTGCCGCTGGCTTCGATGATGTCGTCGAAATAGAGATTCTGCCCCGCGACGAAGACCTCTTTGGAAAGGTCGGTGTTGTAGCCGATCGGGATCAGGATTTTTTTCTTGCGCGTGATCCCTTTGAGGCTTTGGACCGAACGGTCGATTTTCGCGACGAGGGCGGATGCTTTCTCTTTTTTGCCGAGCAGTGTTCCCAGGCCCAGAAGGGTTTTTCGGATCGAGGCGAGGGTATCGATTTTGACGAGTACCGTTTTGATCCCCAGCCGCTCGAGTTTTTCGGCAAGAGGAGCGTTGTTTTCCTGCACTACAACGAGATCGGGTTTGAGGGCTACGATCTTTTCAAGCGAGGGGGTGAAAAATCCCCCGACTTTGGCGATTTTCTCTGATTGGGGCGGATAGCGGCAGTAGGCGGTATTCCCCACGATTTTTTCCCCTTCGCCCAGGGCGAAGAGGATTTCGTTGACCGAGGGGCTCAGCGCGACGATCCGGTCGTACGACCAGGCCGGAAGGGCCAAAAAAGCGATGAAAAGAAGTCTTAATAACACGCTTCGACCTTATAGACCCACGTCATTGTTCCGGCGTTTTCAAGACGGTAGTTTTGCGCCATTTTATGGACCGATTGTCCGTCTATGAGGTAAAACCAGCCGAATTTTCCGACGACCGACTTCATACCGTCGATCGAACGGACAAAGGTGAATTTTCCTTTTTGCTCCGTCTCCACGCGGCTCACTTTTTGCAGAAGTTCCAGCGCCGTCGTCTCTTTGGGCGTGTAGGTAGTTCGGATAGTGCGTTCGGGACGGCCGTCCCCGTAGACGATCGTCACGTCGATCTCCTGAGCGGCAAGGGACAGGGAGGTGCTCAGCAGCACGATGAAAAACCGGATCAAAACGATACCTCCATTCCCACATAATATGCCCGCGGGCTTGCCGCGTAGTTGTTGACGCTTTGGTAGTATTTGTCGGTAATATTATCGACTTTTGCGTAGATTTTGAGATGTTTCGAGAACGTATGGTCGGCCACGAGGGAGGCGACCGTGTATCTTCCCGTCTGCGCCCCCTGATCGTTGTCGCTGTCGTAACGGCTTCCGACGTACTCTCCGCTGATTGCGACGTGCGTTTTGGGAATACCGTAGTAGTCCAGGCCGAATTTGAGGCTCTCTTTCGCACGACGGCGGAGATTCTCTCCGCGCTGGTTTTCGGCATCGAGGCGGGTGTATCCCAACGACACGAGGATATCGCTGCCGAGCTCTTGTTTGCAGGCCGCCTCGATCCCTTTGATCGTCGAGGTCCCCTCGATGTTTCCGTATCGCGATGCGGTGAAATCGTACTCGATCATATCCCGGATGCGGCTCTCGAAATAGGTGAGGCTAACCCCACCGAAGCCTACCGTGATGTCGTAGCTTCGGGTCTCTTCGGGTTTGAGGGCGGTGTTTCCGTAGGTCGGATCGTAAAGCTGGTAGAGAGTGGGGACGTTATAGGCGCTCCCATAGTTCGCGCCAAGATACCCTTCCCCCATAAAAGGGTGTTTGAAACCGATTTTTCCGGTCGTTTTGTCGCTGAAGGCGTCAAAGGCGTCGCGCCGCAGCGATTCGGTCAGAACGGTGCCGGTCGCGAGAATATTGGTGTTTGTGACGAAAACGGCTTTGTTGTCGTAGCTCCGGTTCAGACGGTTGAGATGCTCGAAGGTTTTGTAATCCCCTCCGAAAACGATGAAATCGCTCTTGCGGTAACCGATGCGGGAGTGGACACCGTATTCGTCGACCCTGCCGTCGTAGGCCGTCCCGGTCGAATAGTCGCGTTCGAACGTCGAACGGTTGGCATAGACCGTGGTAAGGGTATCGCCGAAGCGGTTCTCATAGCTCAGGCGGCTGAGTTTTTCGTCTTTGCGGTAGTTGGCGGCCGAATCGCCGCTTGTACCGTCGTATTCGGTGTAGACGTCGATGTCGGTGTGGGAGAAACGGAGCGTGTTCTCGCCGTCAAACCGGTAGCCCGCGCTCAGCCCGAGGGTGCGGTTTTTATAGGCGTCGTCTTCGTAGCGGTCGAGGTCGGCATACCGCCGCGCGTACGCGCTGAACCCGTCCGAAGCGATTTGTTGCGCATCAAGACGGACGTCGAGCGCCTCGCTCGCGTATGCAATCGAGGCGGCGTACTTTTCGGTTCCGAAATTTCCCCGTTCGTAGCGGGCTTTTGCTTCGGTTCCGGGGAGCGTTTTGCGGGTGATGATGTTGACCACCCCCGCACTTGCGTCGCTTCCCCAGATGCCGCTTTGGGCCCCTTTGATCACTTCGATCCGTTCAATATCGCCGAGGATGAGATGCTCGAACGACGCGCCGTCCATCGAGGTGTTGTCGTTGTAGCGGATGCCGTCGATCAGGACGAGGGTCCGTTTTGAATCGAATCCCCGCAGGTAAAGAGAGGTTGATTTTCCCAGGCCGCCGTTGGCGGCGATCCCTACCCCGGCGAGGGAGTTGAGCGCTTCGGCGAGGGTCGTATAGCGCCGTTCGGCGATCTCTTCGGCGGTAATGACGTCGGTATTGGCGGTAACGCTACGGAGGCTCTGCTCGGTTTTGGAAGCACTTACGACGATCGGGTCGAGCGTCAGCTCCCTGGCTTCGGTTGAAGCGACGAACGTTGCGGCGGCAACGAGTGAAAGAGTGTGTCGGTGCATGAATGTCCTTGTTGCATAATCGTTATAACGGATGAGGTAAGGACATCTTTGGGCGGGGAGACGGTGGAGTAGGTGTGGATCGGATGGGTCGGGCAGATCCACTCGATCCGGGTAATGTTCTGGAGGAGGCGGACATGCGACGCGTATGCCTGGATCGCGACGAGCGAAAAATAGTTTTTTCCGAAACCGCGCGGTGAACGCATCGCCATCCTCCCCTTTTTTAGGGGAATTATACCCTATCAGCTTTTAAACTGCCCCAGTTGCGCGTTGAGGCTGGTTGCCGCGTCGTAGAGTTCCCCGGCAATGGCGGAGATTTTGGTGATCTCTTCTTGGTTGCTTTGAGAAAGCCCCGACATCTCGGAGACTTTGGCGATGATCTCGTTGATTTTGCGGGCCATCGCTTCGGCCGCTTCGACGCTTTGACGGCTGGCATCGACATTCGTGCGCAGTACCTGCGCGGCCGAATCGATTTTGGCGTCGATCTCTTCGCTCCGCTCGGCGAGACGCTCGATGTTTTCACTGTTGGTGCTCATCATGTCGGACGAATCGGAGATCGACTGGATGACGACCGAAATCGTCGAGTTGATTTCAGTGAGGCTTTTTTGAGTACGTTCCGCCAGTTTGCGCACTTCGTCGGCAACGACGGCGAACCCGCGTCCGTGTTCTCCCGCACGTGCCGCTTCGATCGCGGCGTTGAGGGCGAGAAGGTTGGTCTGGTCGGCAATGTCGGAGATGATTCCCAAGACCCCGCTGACGCTGGCCGCATCGCTGGAAAGCTGGGTGAAGCGTTCGGCCAGATCGTTGCTCATCTGCGTCGTGCTGTGGATTTCGCGCGTAATGGCGTTGGCGATTTCCCGGACGCTGTTGAGTTCCTGTTCGGTCGAGCGGCTGTTGTCGAGGGTGCTTTTGGCAATGCTGACGCTTTGCTCGAGCGTTTCACCGATTTCGGCTGCCGTGGCATTGGTGTTCTGTGCGATCGCGTTCGTTTTTTCCGACTGGATGGAGAGGTTGCTGGCCGAATTGTGAAGCGTCGACGTTGAACCGACGGCCGAAGTGGTGATCCGCTTCGTATCGTTGATCGTGCTTTGGATTTTGGCGATGAACTGGTTGAGGTAGTTGCTGGCGATACCGATTTCGTCGTTTTTGTTCATGATCGGCAGCCGTTTGGTCAAGTCCCCGTTCCCGTGCGCTAGGTCGGAAGAAACGTTGTCGAGCGCTTCGATGGGCCCCAGGATACTGCGCCCGGAGAAATAGTTGATTGCGATCAGGATACCGGTGAGCGCGGTGCCGAGGATCATGAACCATTTGAAGAATCCGGCTTTGAGTTCGTCGAAATAGTCGGCTTTGTTGATCCCCGGGACGACCCACATGTCCCACGCGGGGATATAGCGATACGCCGCGATCTTATCCTGGCCGGTCGTTGCCGAGTGGTACTCGTAGATCCCCCCCTCTTTGTGGGAACGGATTTCATCGATGTAATCGTGCCCTGCGAGATTTTCTCCCTCTTTTTTCGGGTGGACGCGCATCGTCCCTTTGCTGTCGACGAGATAAACGTATCCGCTCTGTCCGATTTTGATCTTGAAGATGTCTTTTTTGAAGGTGTCGTTTTTGTACGCTTCAGGGTCGATTTCGGAGATGTAGAGAACCGTTTGCTCGAGCGAGTCGGCGACGGTGTTGAGATCGCTCGTCATGATCGTCTTGATCGAACTCGTGGCGATGAAGTATGCTACAATGACACTCACCAAGATCGCGCTGACCGCGGCGATCAGATTGACGATGAATTTGCCTTTGATCGTGTTGAAAAAATGCATAGGGTGCTGTCCGTCCGTGTTGAAATATTCACCATTGTAATTTTGTTTTTCTAAAGCGAAGGTAAAATAGTATGAGATATTCTTATTTAAAGCAGATTGCGGCCTACCTGCAACGTTTTAAGCGCATTGTTGCGGCGTACCGTTACAGTGACACGGGGATACGGATCGTTTTCGATTCGGACAACAGCTGGAATTTCGACATGGCGCGGGGCAATTCGGCGATCACGATCGGCGAGGGCGCCAATCGGATCAAAATGTACCAGGCCCCTTTCGACGTTTTGCTCGCCAAGCGGTTCAACCGCGCTTCGATTACCGCGATCACCCTTCACAATGACGACAAGATCATCCGTATCGCCGTGAGCATGAGCGGGGCCTACAAAAGCGAAACGACGATACTGCAGCTTGAATTTACCGGAAAACACACCAATGCGATTATCCTCTCATCCGACGAGACGGTGCTCGAAGCGCTGCGGCATATCGACGCGAACGTCTCGAGCCGAAGCGTGCGGGTGGGCCAGAAACTGCTCAATCCTCCGAAGCTCCCGTTTGTCCCCAAAGAGTATCCCCTCTCCGACGTTCGGGCATTTCTGGTCGAAGAGTTTCGGCGTCAGGGGGCCGAGAAACTCGAAAAGCTCAAACGTGAAAAAACGTCGCTGCTTCTTAAACGGCTTGCGCAGCTTGAAAAACATCTGGCCGCGCTCGAAGACGAATCGGTATTGATGCAAGAGTCGCTCGAAGCCCAGCATGCGGGGCATTTGATCCTTGCGAACCTGGATGCGGTGAACCCCTACGCCGCTACGGCCCAGGTGCAGGATTTCGACGGAACGTCCAAAGTCCTCGAGATCCCTGCGGGGTGCGTCAGTGCGGCCGGATGCGCCGAGGCGTTTTTCCGGCGTTCCAAGAAAGCGAAGCAAAAAGCGGTGGGACTCCACCGCGAAAAGCACAATCTCCAGGAAAAAATCCGTCATCAGCGGCTTTTCATCCAGGCCGTGGAGGATGCGAGAACACCCGAAGAGATTCAGCTTCTTTTCCCGGCCAAAACCCCCCTCTCGAAGCTTAGAACTTCCGATTCGGTCGCCGAATTCTGGATCGAAGGGGTCAAAGTGTCGTTGGGGAAAAGCGAAAAAGGGAACATCGAGCTTCTCCGAAACGCCAAAGCCCGCGACATCTGGATGCATCTAAAAGACCGCCCCTCCGCCCACGTCGTCATTACGACCGACAAGCAGCAGCTCCCCGAACGGCTTCTCGAAGCGGCGGCCAGATTGTGCGTCGATTTTTCGGTATTTGAAAAAGGGCGCTATCTGGTCGATTATACTCCACGCAGAGAAGTAAAAATCGTCGAAGGGGCAAACGTCTTGTACACCGATTACAAGACGCTGAGCATCGAGAAAGGATAGAAAATGGCTGTCGGTCCGATCGGTAACGCAATTTACGTCAATCAGCAGATGGCTGCCGTCGCGAGCGAAAAAACGGCGGTACTGAACCGTTTCGAGCTCCAGACGCTCGCCGCGGCGGCCGCTTCGCAGGAAGCCCACAAAGAGGTGGAAGAAGTTCGCCCCCCCGAAGAAAATCACGGGGTCGATGCCGACCGTGAGCATACCCGGGAGCAGGCTGAGCAGGAAGAACGGCAGTTCGAATCCGAAGAGGGTTCCGAAGAAGAGAAGCCTGAACCCGAAAAGCCGTTGCATCTGCTCGATATTAAAGTGTGATTCGCTATAATCCGCTAACTTAAACCATTGGTCAATCAACAATGCAAACCGCAAAAAATTCTATCAAAGATCGCGTCGGAACGGCTGTCGTTCTCGTAGCCGTTGTCCTCACCGTAGGCCTCATCAACAATTTCTGGTTGATCTGGATGGTCATGGGGATCGTTTACCTGCTCGCATTTCACGAGGCGATGCGTCTTTTCGGGATCAACAACAACTCGTTGTACGCGTATGCGGCCATTTTGTGGCTGGCCGCCGCACTCTACCCCTACGGAGAGGATCTGTTCGTGATCGCGGGGCTCATTTTTGCCGCCGCGGTAGCCTATACCCAGAATATTCCGTGGAAAAATTTCTTTCCGTTCGTTTATCCGACCGCGGGGATGCTGTTTATGCTCAGCATGTACCAAGAATACGGGGTAACGGCGCTGCTATGGCTCCTCGTGGTCGTTGCTTCGGCCGATGTAGGGGCCTATTTCGTAGGGCGCAGTATCGGCAAAACCCCTTTTAGCATCTCCAGCCCCAGCAAAACGCGCGAAGGGGTATACGGCGGGATCGCCGTCGCGACGGCGGCCGGCTTTTTCATCGGCATTACGATCGTCGACATCACCCAGGCGGTCATCATTTCGATGATGGCGGCGATCGGTGCGGTTTTCGGGGACCTCTTTGAAAGCTACCTCAAGCGCCGTGCTGGGGTTAAAGACAGCGGTTCCATCCTTCCGGGACACGGAGGGGTGCTTGACCGGATTGACGGTTACCTGTTTGCTTCGATCATCATGCTCGTCCTCTTGCGGGGGCTTGTTTGATCCTTCTGGGCTCGACGGGCTCCATCGGGGTCAACGCCCTGCGCGTTGCCGAACAATTCGGCCTCAGCGTCGATACGCTGGTGGCGGGGCGCAACATCGACCTTCTCAACATCCAGATTAAAAAACACTCTCCCAAACGGGTCGTCGTAACGCGCGACGAAGACCGTGCGCGGGTAAACCACCACGACGTCCGCGCCGGCGATGCGGCGATATTGCAGGCGATCGAGGAATCCTCCTCCGGGCACGTTGTCAATGCGCTGGTCGGTTTCGCCGGATTCCGCCCGACCCTCAAAGCGCTTGAATGCGGCAAAAAAGTGGCGCTGGCGAACAAAGAATCGCTTGTGGTGGGAGGGATGTTCGTCGATACCTCCTCAATCGTTCCGATCGACAGCGAACATTTCGGCCTATGGTATCTTAACCGCTCAGACCGTCCCGTCTCGCGGATGGTGGTGACGGCCAGCGGAGGGGCGTTTCGAGATTGGCCTCTGGAAAAGCTTGGCAATGCGACGCTCGAAGACGCCCTGAAACATCCTAACTGGTCAATGGGGCAGAAAATCACGATCGACAGTGCCTCGATGATGAACAAGCTTTTCGAGCTTCTCGAGGCACGGTGGCTTTTCGGGGAAGGGGAATACGACGCCCTGATCGAAACGCGTTCGCTGATTCACGCCCTCATCGATTACGCCGACGGCTCGACGACGGCCCATTTCGCCCATGCGGACATGCGCCTGCCGATTGCGTACGCCCTTATGGGACGGGTGAAAACGCCCATCGTCGAGAGGATCGATCTCGCCCGAATCGGTTCTTTGGAATTCCGCGAGATCGATCCGGCGCGCTATCCGATCTGGGAGATCAAAAAAGACCTCCTTGCCAACCCCGCGCGCGGAGTGATCGTCAACGCCGCCAATGAAGCCGCCATAGAGCGATTCGTTGCGGGTGAAATCGGCTTTTCGGCTCTTTCGCGTCTCATCCTGAATGCGTACGAAGCGTTTGATTCCGCACCTTCGTCGGTCGAAGAGATCTTCGAGATCGATCTTTGCGTCCGTGCATACGTCCGGGAGCTGGCGTGAAAAAGGTTCTGATCCTTCACGGATGGCACGGCAGCGACCTGCCCCACTGGCAGGGATGGCTCGCGCAGGAGCTGGCGGTGGAAAACTGCATCGTGGCGTTTCCGCAGTTCAGCGACAACCTCCGTCCCGACAAGGAGGCATGGGTACGCGAAGCGCTTGACGCGCTGGATGATCTCCGTCCGGATGTCGTCGTCTGCCATTCGCTGGCCAATATTCTGTGGTTTCATCTGTGTTCGCGCCGTAATTTTCGGGTCAAGAAACTCCTTCTGTGCGCTCCGCCGCGCGATCTGGGAGAATACCCCGAAGTCGCGACGTTTTTTCCCGCACCGCTCCCGGAGTCTCTCCGTACCGAAGAAGCACTGATGGTCGTTTCGGATAATGATCCCTATATGAGCCTGCGCGAATCCGAGTCGCTTGCCGAATCGCTCGGCGTGGCGCTGCATGTCCTTCACGATGCGGGCCACATTAATACTGCTGCAGGATTCGGTCCCTGGCCGTGGGTTAAAGAGTGGGTCCTCTCATGATCCTGAGCATCGAAAGCAGCTGTGACGACAGTTCGATCGCGATTACCGAGATCGCGACCAAAAAGCTGATCTACCATAAGAAAATATCACAGGAACTCGAGCACTCGCGATACGGGGGTGTTGTCCCCGAACTCGCCAGCCGCCTGCATGCCCAGGCGCTTCCGGCAATTTTGGAAGAGTGCTCGCCGTGGCTTTCGCAACTCAAGGCGGTTGCGGTCACCAACGCTCCCGGACTGGCTGTTACCCTGATCGAAGGGGTGAGTATGGCCAAGGCGTTGAGCCTGGCGCTGAACATCCCCGTGATTCCTGTCAACCACCTCAAGGGGCATATCTATTCCCTGTTTATTGAAAAAGAGAGTGTTTTCCCTCTCACCGTGTTGCTGGTCTCGGGAGGTCATACGCAGCTCATCGAGGTCGCATCGCTCCATTCGATGAAAACGGTGGCGACGACGATGGACGACAGCTACGGGGAAAGCTTTGACAAAGTGGCTAAAATGATGGGACTCGGGTACCCCGGGGGACCGATCATCGAGCGGCTGGCATCTCAGGGTGATCCGGAGCGCCATGCTTTTACCATTCCGCTTTGGCAGTCTCCGCAGATCGCATTCAGCTATTCGGGGCTCAAAAACCAGGTGCGCCTTGCGGTAGAGGCGGCGGACAAAGAAGACTATCCCCACATTGCCGCCGCGTTTCAAAAGACAGCCACCGCGCATCTGACCCAGAAACTCAAAAAATATTTTAAAACGAACCCGCCCGCGCGTTTTGCCGTCGTCGGGGGCGCAAGCGCCAACCGTTACCTCCGCGGCGAACTCGAAAAAATTCTTGCCCCGTACAAGGCGGAGATGCTTGCGGCCGATTTGAGCTTTTGTTCGGACAACGCGGCCATGATCGGACGGATCGCGGTAGAACACTATCTGGGTGGGGAATGGACGGACTATCGTTCCCTGAGCGTTTCCCCCCGTACAAATCTGTAATATTTCTTAAGCCGAAACACCTCTTGTATAATTCAGAGTGAAATTATCCGAATTAAGTACAATTTTCGTACCAAACAAAAACAGGAGCTATAAATGGCAACAACAATGCTTAAAGGTAACGTCGTTAACCTTGCGGGTAACGAAGTAAAAGTCGGTGACAAAGCACCACAGGTAACGGTTGTAAACTCAAACGGTCTTGCAGACAAAGTAGTAGGCGGAGCAACAGGTAAAAAACAGCTGATCGTCGCGGTTCCTTCTCTCGACACTGCGGTATGTGCGACTGAAACACGCAATTTCAACAAAGAAGCGGCGTCATTGGCTAACGTTGACCTGACAATCGTATCGATGGACCTTCCGTTCGCCGGCGGTCGTTTCTGTACAACCGAGGGGATTGAAAACGTTACCGTTGCTTCTGACTTCCGTAACAAAGATTTCGCAAACGCATACGGTGTACTGATCGCTGACGGCGTTTTGGCAGGTGTTACATGCCGCGCAATCTTCGCCGTTAACGAAGAAGGGATCGTAACCTATAAAGAGATCGTTCCCGAAATCACTGCGGAACCCGATTACGAAGCTGCATTGGCTGCTGTGAAATAACTCTCTCATCCCCGCCGTGGCGGGGAATTTCTTCAACAATCTTTCCGTTTATTTGCAATTGATTATGATATTTTTACCGGACTGCTGCAATGTGTAGTCGTAACGGCCGTCAAGGGTGATACTCAAGCGGGCGAATTTTCCGTGATAGGTCATTTCCGCACCCATGTAGGGGGCTGCATTCATTGCCCTTTGGTCTTTCTCAAACACCTTCGAATAGGAAAAATCAAGCACGATGCGATTGGGGTTGCTGAGGGCGAAATGACGCATCAGCGGTGCACCCGAAGCCAGTCTGAGGGTTTTATACGTGCTTGAAAACTGAACGAATTCAAGTTGTCCCGAGGAGGAGGTTTTGGCGTTCGTCGGTATTTGCGCCGACTTTCCTCCCTGTGAGACGACAAGAGGTTTGTGCCAGTCGACAGCCCTGTTAATGTCTATTTTTCGGATTTCGATACTGCCGTCGGCATTTTGATAGGTAAACGAGATCTCCTTGAGCAGGCGTGCCTCATCGGGAAGATTATAGCTTACGGCTCCCAGCATCGGAGTGTTTTCTGGAAGGTTGGAGGTCACTTTCTGCGAGGGGGACGTAACGGCGAAAAAAGGATTTTCCCGGGCGACCATCGGGGAAAAAAGGAGAATGCAGGCCAAAAGTGATGATTTCATGCTGCCCTTTCATGTTTGGATCATACGGAAGCGGTGGCGTCCTTCCGAGGCTACTGAAGCTCGAAAACCTCTTCGTTGTCGGCATCGGCATCGAGTTCTTTGTACTCGAAGTACTGCTTTTGCAGAGCCGCATTCTCCGCTTTCAGACGTTCAATATCTTCGATCAGATAATCTTGGTGCTCTTCGAGATCGAGCAATACGCTGAGCGAATTGTTGCCGAAAAAAATAAGCCCCATGTAGATACCCGCAACGAGTACGGCCGCGACCGCAATGAAGAACTTCAGAGTCGGAAGACCGAAATAGCGTTCGGTCAGACTCTCGTTTTCCTCATTCCCGAGCAGCCGATCGTCCTGGTGCATCAGTTAAAAAGGGTATTTCCCAGGTATTCGCCGTAGACGATTTCGTTTTCGATTTCGAGCAGACGGTTGTATTTTGCCGTACGCTCGCCGCGTGCCGTTGATCCGGTTTTGATTTCGCCGCAGTTGAGCGCGACCGCGAAATCGGCGATAAAGGCGTCTTCGCTTTCACCCGAACGGTGTGACATGACGCATTTGTAACCGTTGCGCTGCGCCAGGCGGACGGTCAGCATCGTTTCGGAGACGCTTCCGATCTGGTTGGGCTTGATCAGGATCGCGTTACCGATCCCTTTGGCGATCCCCTCGGCGAGTATGTTGGCGTTGGTTACGAACAGGTCGTCCCCGACAAGCTGCACTTTGCCGCCCAGCCGGTCAGTCAAGATTTTCCAGCCGGCCCAGTCGTCTTCGCTCAGGCCGTCTTCGATAGAGACGATCGGGTATTTGGCGCAAAGCGCTTCATAATATCCTACCATCTCTTCGGAGGTCAAGGTGCGCCCTTCGGATTCGAGACGATAACCCCCCTCACATACGAGTTCAGAACTGGCGACGTCCAGAGCGATGGCGATTTGTTCGCCCGCCTTGTATCCCGCTTTGCTGATCGCTTCCATGATCACTTCAATCGGCTCTTCGTTATTTCTGAGATCGGGTGCGAATCCGCCCTCATCGCCCAGCGCGGTGTTCGCACCGCGGTCTTTGAGGATCTTTTTGAGGTTGTGATAGACTTCGGCTGACGCGCGCAGCCCTTCGGAAAAATCGGCAAAGCCGACGGGCATGATCATGTATTCCTGGAAATCGACGCTGTTGTCTGCGTGGCTTCCGCCGTTGATGATGTTGAGCATCGGAACGGGCATAACCATTGCATTGGCACCGCCCAGATAGCGGTAGAGAGGAATACCGAGGCTTTTTGCCGCAGCGCGTGCTACCGCCATGGAAACGCCGAGAACGGCATTGGCACCGAGATTTGAATAGTTCTCGGTACCGTCAAGCTCTTTCATGGTAGCATCGACAACCGCCTGATTGTAGGGAGAAAGGCCCATGATCGCATCCGCGATCTGGGTGTTGACGTTCTCGACCGCTTTGAGAACCCCCTTACCCATATAGCGGCTGTCGTTGTCGCGCAGTTCGAGCGCTTCACGTTTTCCGGTACTTGCACCGCTGGGAACGATCGCGCTTTCGCGTGTTCCGTCGCTGAGCTGAACGGTTGCTTTAACTGTCGGATTCCCGCGGGAGTCCATCACCTCGATTGCACTTACTTCATCAATAAAAATCATTCGTCTACCTCTCCTATTTCAGATTCATCCATCGCCATGATATTGTTGACACCCATGGCGGCTTTAATTTTGTCTTCGACTTTTTTGGCCAGTTCGGGTTCTTCTTTGAACTTCTGCTTCACGTTCTCGCGTCCCTGGCCGAGTTTGACGTCCTCGAAGCTGAACCATGCACCGCTTTTGTCGATGATGTCAAGCTTCACGCCGTAATCGACGAGTTCTCCTTCTTTGGAGATCCCTTCGCCGAACATGATATCGAATTCCGCCTGCCGGAACGGGGGAGCCACTTTGTTTTTGACCACCTTGGCTTTGACGCGGTTTCCGATCTGGCTCTCGCCCTGTTTGAGGGTGGCGATTTTCCGTACGTCGATCCGGACTGATGCGTAAAATTTTAGCGCATTTCCGCCGGTCGTCGTTTCGGGGGAACCGTACCCCATCGTTCCAATTTTCATCCGGATCTGGTTGATAAAGATGATGGTACAGTTCATTTTATGCAAAACGCCCGTGAGTTTCCGCAGCGCTTTGGACATCAGACGGGCCTGAACGCCCACCTGCTGGTCGTCCATCTCCCCTTCGATCTCGACTTTCGGAGTGAGTGCCGCCACCGAGTCGACGACGATCAGGTCGACCGCGCCGCTGCGGGCGATGGTTTCGACGATGTCGAGCGCCTGCTCGCCGTAATCGGGCTGGGAGACGAGAAGATTCTCGATATCGACTCCCAGGTTTTTCGCGTAATTGACATCCAGTGCGTGTTCCGCGTCGATGAAAGCGCACACGCCTCCCGCTTTCTGGCACTCCGCCGTGATCTGCAGGCTCAGGGTTGTTTTACCCGAACTTTCCGGTCCGTAGATTTCGACGACGCGCCCTTCGGGGACGCCGCCGATGCCCAGGGCCAGGTCCAGTCCGATCGAGCCGGTGCTGATGGCGCTGATCGGTTCGATCTCTTTGTCGCCCAAACGCATCAACGTCCCTTTTCCGAACGTTTTGTCGATCTGTTTCATCGCCAGTTCAAGCGATTTGAGTTTTTGTGGATCCATCATGCGTTGCTCTCCTGATACGGTATTAGGTTGTTAGATAAGGCAATAATATGACAAATTGAAATATATTTAAAAAATATGACAAAATGAAATATTAAAATTCACACAAATGGAATGGTATTATTTTATCGTTATTTCGTTAAAATTTAATTGATTCGTCCAGCCAAACAAGGAAACCAGGTGAAAAAAACGGTTATTGCCCACTCTCCCGACGCCGATGACATTTTTATGTACTACGCCATCAAATTCGGCTGGGTGGGAAAAAAAGATACCGTTTTCGAAAATATCGCGCTCGATATCGAGACCCTTAACACCGAAGCGCTTCGCGGAACATACGACGTCAGTGCGATCAGTTTCGGCCTCTACCCCCATATCCGAAACGATTACGCACTGCTTCGCACGGCTGTCAGTTTCGGTCAGGGATACGGTCCAAAGCTGATCCGGAAAAAAGGAACACTCCTCAAAAAGCGGTTCAAAGTCGCGCTCAGCGGGAAATTCACAACCAATGCACTGCTGTTTCGGATCGCCTACCCCGATGCCAAAATCGTGTATATGAACTTTCTGGAGATCGAGCAGGCGGTTTTGGCTGGAGAAGTGGATGCGGGGGTGCTCATCCACGAAAGTATTCTCGGTTACGATGAAAGTCTTGAAGTGGAACGGGAGTTGTGGGACGTCTGGTGCGAGCTTGCCGGTTCCGAACTGCCCCTTCCGCTGGGAGGAATGGCGATCCGGCGCTCATTGCCGCTGAGCAGCGCTATCGAATACGAAAATCTTTTGACCAAAGCGGTGAAGGTGGCCCGCGATCACAAGGACACCCTCTCGAGAATGCTTTTGGAGCGTTCTCTCGTGCGTATCGACGCCCCGACACTCGAAAAATACCTCGAACTCTACGCCAATGACGAGTCGATCACTCTGAGCGATCTCCAGTATACCGCGATTGAAAAGCTGTTCGAACTGGGACACCGGCACGGATTTTACGATGCGGCGATCGATCCGAAAGACTATATGATCCCCCTTGAATACACCGAATTGAGGTACTCGTAAATGATGCAGGAAGAGTTGATCGGGCTCGGAATCGAGACGTTCAAAATCGCACTGGTTTTGGCGTTGCCCGCATTGCTCGTGGGGATGTTCCTGGGACTGGCTGTAAGTATTTTCCAGGCGACGACCCAGATCAATGAAATGACCCTCAGCTTTATTCCCAAAATCATCGGAATTGTTATCATTGTCATCCTCACGATGCCCTGGATGATGAATACAATGGAAGATTTTACGATACGGATATTCAATATGATTCCGACCTTTATGCAATGAATTTCAAAACGATCGATTTTTCACGCTTCAGTTCCATTCGGATCGGTCCCGTCGCCGACGTAGCCCTGATCGAAAACGACCGTGTTCCGCAGGGGCGCGTCATCGTTGGCAGCGCCAACAACCTTCTCGTCTCGCCCACTCCTCCCCCCCTGATGATGCTCTCCAAGGAGTACGATTTTATCCGTCTGGAAGAGGACGGCCTCCATATCGGTGCGGCGACCCCGGGAGGAAGGGTTGTTTCGTTCTGCAAAAAAAACGACATCGCCCATTTCGAGTATCTCTCCAAGCTCCCCGGCACTTTAGGGGGGATGATCAAAATGAACGCGGGGCTCAAGGAATACGAAATTTTCAATCACCTGATTGCCCTGCGGACCCAAAGCGGATGGAAGAAAAAAGAGGAGATCGCGTACGGTTACCGCAAAACGTCCATCGACGAGGTCGTTTTTGAAGCGGTTTTCGAAGCGTTTGCGGGGTATTCGGTCGAGCGTTACGACATGTTCTCCCGGATGCGCTCGAACCAGCCCTCCGATCCGAGTGCGGGAAGCTGTTTTAAAAATCCCCCCGGCGACTACGCCGGCCGGCTGATCGAAGCGGTCGGCCTCAAGGGAATCCGGCGCGGTGCGATGGCGTTTAGCGAGGTTCACGCCAATTTTCTTGTCAACTACGGCGGGGGGACATTCGACGACGCCCTGTGGTTGATCGGTGAAGCCCAAAAACGGGTGAGGGAGCAATTCGGCATCGAATTGCAGTGTGAGGTCGTGATTTTAGACACGCAAAATTGACGAAAAAACCCTTTTTTCTATTGACTATCATCGTCAATATTGGCTAGAATGACGGTGAAACTCATAAATTAAAAGGAGTTTATACGTTAAATGATCGTCAGTTACATTCGCTCCGACAAAGATTTTGACGGCGTTTACGAACAGCTAAAGCTGATTAACGGATACGCGGATCAGAAAGGATTAATCATTGACGAAGAGATGGTGGATCACACCTCTCAAAGCAAACGGCTGGTTGAACGCACCGAAGTCGTCCAGTTTTTCCGCTCGCTTCACGATGATACGCTGATTGTTTACGATGTGTGGGCATTAAGCAGCCATATCGAGGACCTGGTGCAGATGCTCAGTTGCCTTCTTAAAAACGGCAATACCATCAAGCTGGTAAAACCCAGAATCGTAATTGACCGCAATAGTGATACAATGGTGGTGTTGGGACTGATCGACCAGCTTCGTCAGATTTTACAAGACGATGCGAAAAAAGGGATCGGGCGTCCGAAAGGATCGAAGTCTTCATCGAAATTCGATACCCACCTTGAAAAAATCATCGATTTGCTTAAAGAGCGCCGGAGTGTCAGCGAAATCGCGCGTATTTTGGGAGTGAGCCGCAGTTCGCTCAAAGACTATATCGAGTCGCGTGAACTAAAAGAGGTCGTCAACGGTGTATTCGGCGACGGAAACGACGAAGAAGCCGAAGCCACGGTCATCGGGACGATACGTTGCCCGGTAATAGAAACAAGCTCAAAGGAGGTTTAATGAGCGAAACAACAAACCCGCAAGGGAAGGAATATTTGGCAGGGTGGACGCCCTGGCGCATCAAACGGTACTGGTTCTACGGTCTGGTGACCGTTTTGTCTCTGGTCATTCCGTGGATCCAAATCGACGGCAACCATCTTTTTTTGCTCAGCTTCGACAAACTCAAGCTTCACCTGATGTTTGTGCAGTTCGACATGCAAGAGCTTTATCTGATGCCGTTTTTGCTGATGATTCTTTTTATCGGTATTTTCGGTATCACGGTACTGGGAGGACGGGTGTTCTGCGGATGGATGTGTCCCCAGACGATTTTCCGCGTCGTGTACCGCGACCTGATCGAGACGAAACTGCTCGGTCTGCGCAAACGGATTAAAAACAAGCAGCAAGAGCCCGATTATTCGAAAGTAGAAAACAAGATCAAGCGGGTAGTGGCACTGTTGCTTTGGACGGGTCTGGCATTCGTCGCCGCCGCCGATTTGATGTGGTATTTCGTACCGCCTGAAGATTTCTTTGCCTATATCCAGAACCCGGCCGAGCATCCCGTACTGATCGGATCGATCCTCGTCATTGTCGGCTTCTTGGTGTATGACGTTATTTTTCTCAAGGAAAATTTCTGTGTCTACGTTTGTCCGTATTCACGCATCCAGTCGGTTCTCTACGATGAAGACACCGTAATGGCGATCTATAACCCTAACCGCGGCGGTGACATCTATAATGAGAGTAAAGAAAAAGTCTTTACCAAACAAAACGATCTTCTGAGTGTCAACCCGAATGCGGAATGTACGACGTGTGAGAGCTGCGTCACCGTATGTCCGACCCACATCGACATCCGTAAAGGGCTTCAGCTGGAGTGTATCAACTGTCTCGAATGCGTCGACGCCTGTACCGAAGTGATGGGGAAACTGGGCAAACCGACACTGGTCGAATGGTCAAGCGAAAAAGAGACCCTATTCCGGAAGGGGAAAACCGACTATTTCCGTCCGAAAATTCTTGGATACATCGCCGTCTTGGTGATCGTCAGCATCGTTTTGGCGATGATGGGAAGTAAAAAAGAGTACATGCTCCTCAACATTAACAAAGAAAACCGTCTGTATTCGATCAATCAGACCGAAGATGGGAAAGTCCGGGTCGACAACGCCTATACATTCCTGCTGCAGAACACGCTGAACGAGGATCACGAATATTATTTCGACGTCATCGCTCCGGCGGGAATGGAAGGGAAGATCAAGATCGATCAGCCGGCAAAACCGTTTAAAGTCAAACCGGGCGTCGTCAAGAAAAAAGTCGTGGTGCTCTATACCGAAGAGACTCTTGTCAACGACGACCGCAAAGATACGGTGATTCCGATTACGATCCGCGCGTACGCCATCGATGCAAAAGACAAAGTGATCGTCGACCGTCAGTCGACGTTTACCTTCCCCCGCGCCGATCTCCTCAAATAACTCCAAAGGGGCCTGCGCCCCTTTGCGTAACACATTCCCGAACGTTCGCTTCTTTTGCCGTTTTCCCACATGCCTGGTATTGTATTCGGCGTTTTAATGCAGGTATATCATCTTGGAGTCAGGGGAACAATCAGTACTATAGATGTAAGAGTGAATAAAAAAGCGGCAAATGGAGAAGGATCCGCCGAAGCGGAATGAAGAATCAGACGAGGACCGCTTCGCGTTTGCCCTCTTCGAGTTTTCCGATGACATATCCGTCGGTGTTGGCAAGGACGGCATCGACGTTTTCCGGACGGACGACGAGGATCATTCCGACCCCCATGTTGAACGCGCGGAACATTTCGGAACGTTCGACATGCTGGCCGATTAGTTCGAAAATAGGGAGAACGCGGATCGAGGATTCGTCGATCACGGCGCGCAGCCCCTCGGGAAGGACGCGGGGGAGGTTCTCGACGATACCGCCTCCCGTGATGTGGGCGAGGGCCTGGATTTTGTCCTTGTTGGCCTTGAACGTTTTGACGTAGATGCGCGTAGGGGTGAGAAGGGTTTCGATGAGGGATTTGCCCTCGAACTCATCGTCGAATTTCATCCCCATTTTTTCCAGCAGTACCTTGCGTGCGAGCGAGAAGCCGTTGGAATGGAGCCCCGAACTTGGCAGCGCGATAAGAACGTCTCCCGCAGCTACTTTATCGGTCCGGTCGAGTTCGCTTTTTTCTCCGATACCGACGGCAAATCCGGCGAGGTCGTAGTCGTCTGAATGGTACATCCCCGGCATTTCGGCCGTTTCGCCGCCGATGAGGGCACATTCGGCCTGGCGGCATCCTTCCGCGATACCGCCGACGACCGCAGTGGCGGCAGCCACATCGAGTTTACCCGTCGCATAGTAATCGAGGAAAAACGAAGGAGTTCCGAAGTTACAGATGAGGTCGTTGACGCACATGGCGACGAGGTCGATCCCGACGGTGTTATGGATTCCCGAATCGATGGCGAGTTTGAGTTTCGTACCGACACCGTCCGTTGCGGCGAGCATGACCGGTTCTTTGTATCCTGCAGGCAGTTCGAAAGCACCCGCGAACGATCCGATCCCCCCGAGAACTCCGGGAACGGCGGTCGATTTGACCAGCGGTTTGATGTTTTCGACGAAGCTGTTGCCCGCATCGATATCGACACCGGCATCTTTGTAGCTGATTTGGCTCATAAAAATCCCTCACCTGAAATAGTGAGGGAATTATAACGCAAGAGTCGTTAGGGGAAATTGAGAAGGGCGGTTTAGCGGTTAATCTTTTTTATCGCACGATCCGAAGATTTTCCGGAACATCCAGATCGAAGGACAAAAATCGGTCAATGCCCAAACCAGGACCATCAAAATTACGAAGCTCTGGATGATAACCGCCCATTGAAGCTGGCCGTTCATGAAGAGCACCATAGCCACGGTCAGGACGATGGCCATCAGGAAACGCTGAATTTTTTCTGCACACATGTTGAACTCCGTTGGATAGTGGATTGTGCCGAAATTATAGCGAAACGGAACGGTACAACCTTTAATGTCTGAGGCTACGGCGAATATTCAATGCCTTTTAATCTCCGCATGTTACAATCGCTCGAAAATTCTGCTAAAAGACGAGAGACCCGTATTGATGAAAACGTTTATTTACCCCGAAATGATGGTCCACGTTCCGATGTGTACCCATAAAAATCCCCGATCGGTGCTGGTTTCGAGCGATGAAGCCGGCCTTCTGGGAGCCGAACTGGCGCGGTATCGTGACGTTGAAGCGGTGTATGCCCCCACCGCACAACTGCTCAATACCCTGCGCGACGCGCTGGATAACAGCGCGGACGTCGTGATCCTGGACACACAATGCGACGATGCGGCGGTATTGGCCCATCTGAACCGCGTTCTCAAAAACGACGGGTTGTGCGTTCTCCGCCATCGGGACCTCGACGAGGTCGAAGCCAATACGAAACTGATGCAGATACTCGGCAACTATTTCAAAATTATCATGCCCTATACCGTCGGGGACGGAACGACGCTGCTATTGTGCTCCAAAGAGTACCATCCCACCGCGGATCTGATTTTGCAGCGCAGCGACCTCCTCGAAGGACAAAACTACTACAACTGCGATATCCATACGGCCGCTTTCGCCATGCCGCAGTACATCCGCAAAAATTATCTGGGAATCATCCGCAACTGATGCCGTATCGCTACGCCATTGCTTTGACCGGAGGGATCGCTACGGGTAAAAGCACCGTGGCCTCCCTTCTCGCCCTCAGCGGCCTTCGGATCATCGATGCCGACACCATTTCCCACCGGATACTCGACCAGAACGCCGGATGGGTTGCGGAACATTTCGGCGATACCTTCGTGAAAGGGGACAAGGTCGACCGCCCCGCACTGGGGAAATTGGTATTTGCCGATCCCGATGCCAAAAAAGAGCTCGAAAATTTTCTACATCCCAAAATCCGTGCGGCCATCGAGGAAGAGAGTGAAAAACAAGACGCCCTCGGCTACCCCTACCTGATCGATATTCCCCTCTTTTTCGAGACGCAGTCGTACCCCATAAAAGATTCGGTCGTCGTCTATACGCCCAAAGCCCTTCAGCTCGAACGCTTTATCAAGCGCAACGGTTTTTCGGAAGAGGAGTCCCTCCGCCGTATCGGGAGCCAGATGGACATCGACGAGAAAAAAGCACGCGCGACCTGGGTCATAGACAACTCTTCCAATCTCAAACACCTTCAGGGCGAATGCGAACAATTCGTCGAGACGATTAAAGCGCTCTATCCCGTCCCTAAGGTATAATGGCACACATTATATCCGAAGGATTCCCGTATGCTCCAAATCGCCAAATACTGTGCCAGCGGCAACGATTTCGTTATTTTTCACGCGTTTGAAAAAGCCGACCGTTCCGAACTCGCCCGAACCCTCTGCGACCGGCAGAACGGGATCGGCGCAGACGGGCTGATCGTTCTGGTACCGCACGAAAGTCTCGATTTTGAGTGGGAATTCTACAATGCCGACGGTTCCACCGCCTCGATGTGCGGCAACGGCAGCCGTGCGTGCGCCCATTACGCCTGGCGTTTCGCTCTTGCGCCCGCATCGATGTCCTTTCTGACGGGAGCGGGAGTGATCAAAGCGCGGGTGGAAGGATCGATGGTGCAAAGCGATCTGACCCCTCCGCGTATCGTGGAACGGGAGATCGACGAAGCGGGAATGAAATGGTGGCTTATCGACACGGGGGTTCCCCATCTTATTACGTTTGATGCGGACATCGACGATTTCAACATCGAACTCGCACGCGGGTTACGCCATAAATACAACGCCAACGTCAATATCGCCGCACGCAACCCTGATGGAACATTACGGGTGCGCACGTACGAGCGCGGGGTGGAAGATGAAACCCTCGCATGTGGGACGGGGATGGCCGCGTCGTTTTATCGCGCCAACCGCGAAGGGCTTGTTCCGGACCAAACGCAGGTATTCCCCAAAAGCGGGGAGACGCTGTATCTGGGGCTCGAAGAGGGTGTGATTACTTTCAAAGGGGAAGTCAAAGGGGTGTTTGAGACGCTCTGGAAGTGGTAAGAGGGGCTGGTTAAAGCCCGTTCTGCTCCATCAGCTTCGCCTGCGCGTCCGCAATCAAAGGTTCGATGATATCGTCCATCAGTCCCCCTTGCATGATCTCGTCAAGACGATAGAGGGTAAGGTTGATCCGGTGGTCGGAGATGCGGTTCTGGGGATAGTTGTAGGTGCGGATCCGCCCTGAACGGTCCCCAGAACCGACCTGCTCTTTCCGCTCGGCCATCTCTTTTTCCTTGGCCTCTTCCATCTGCATTTCATACAGACGCGCCTTGAGGATCTTCATCGCTTTGTCTTTGTTTTTGTGCTGCGATTTCTCATCCTGGTTGGTGACGACGATTCCGGTCGGAAGATGGGTGATCCGCACCGCAGAGTCGGTCGTGTTAACGCTTTGGCCGCCGCAGCCGGAGGAGCGCATGACGTCGATTTTCAGATCGTTTTCGTTGATCGTGATTTCCACGTCGTCGACTTCGGGCATCACCGCAACGGTGATCGCCGAGGTGTGGACACGCCCCTGCGATTCGGTCGCGGGGACCCGCTGAACCCGGTGGGTTCCCGCTTCGTATTTGAGGCGCGAATAGACCTGGTCACCTTTGATGAGGGCGATGATCTCTTTGTATCCCCCAGCATCGGACGGGCTGGTACTCATCAGCTCGATTTTCCATCCCTTGAGGTCGGCGTAACGGACGTAGGCGTTGAACAAATCACCGACGAACAATGCCGCCTCATCTCCGCCGGTGCCGGCACGCAGCTCGATGTAGATGTTGCGCTTGTCGTTAGGATCGGCAGGGATCAGGAGTTTTTTGATCTCTTCTTCGAGGGGTTCGATCCGGGGTTCGAGGGATCTGAGTTCCTCTTTGGCCAGTTCGCCCAGCTCGGAATCGAAGATAAGCCCTTTGTTTTCGTCGATGTCGGCAAGGAGCTTTTTATACTCGGTCGCCTTGGCGTAGATGCTCTGCAATGAGGACTGCTCTTTGGAGAGTTCGGTCATCCGTTTGACGTCGTTGCCGATATCGGGGGAACTGAGCAGTTCGGTGATCTCGTTATAACGGTTGATAAAAGGGGTGAGTTTGTCGGCTAACATGGTGATAGTCCAGAAAGGGGATGGTTGCCTCGTAAAGAGGCAAAGCAAAAAGGTGATTTACGCCAGTTTGTTGACGGCGAGGTGGAGGCGGCTGACTTTGCGAGCGGCAGTCTCTTTTTTCAAGACACCTTTGCTAACATATTTGTGAAGGTTGGCGTTAGCGATAACAAGAGCGGCTTTTGCCTCGTCTTTGTTGCCTGCTTCAACGGCAGTGCGAACTGCTTTAACGATGTTTTTGATACGTGTGCGGTAAAACCGGTTGCGTTCTGTACGCTTTTCCGTCTGGCGGATACGTTTCAATGCTGACTTATGGTTTGCCATGGCATTTATCCTTGTCGAATTTTTTTTAGGGTAGAATGCTACCTTAAAGATAATTAAATTTAAGTTAAAATTTATAGGTTTTGACATAAAAAAGTTTAATTAATGTAAAAAAGGAAGAAAAAAATAATGAAACTTTTTGGAACCGATGGGGTACGGGGAGAAGCAGGGTCATTTTTGACGGCGGAATTGGCGATGCGGGTGGCGATGGCGGCCGGGATCTATTTCCGCGATCACGCACGGACGAAAAAAATTCTGGTCGGTAAAGATACCCGCCGAAGCGGCTACATGATCGAAAACGCCATCGTCAGCGGCCTTACGGCAGTCGGATACGATGTCGTCCAGATCGGTCCCATGCCGACCCCCGCGATTGCGTTTCTGACCGAAAACATGCGCTGTGACGCGGGAATCATGATTTCGGCGAGCCATAACCCCTACGAAGACAACGGGATCAAATTCTTCGACGCCCACGGCAACAAGCTTTCCGAAGAGATCGAGGCGCAGATTGAGGCGATTGCCCACGACAGAGCCCGCCTCGAAGAGGGGCACGTGACCGGGAAAAAGATCGGTTCGGCCAAGAGGATCGACGACGTGATCGGGCGCTACATCGTGCAGCTCAAAAATTCGTTCAGCCGCGAATTGACATTGCAGGGGCTTCGGATCGTCCTGGATACCGCCAACGGAGCGGGGTACAAAGTAGGGCCGACGGTACTCGAGGAGCTCGGAGCCGAGGTGATCGTCCTGCACGACAAACCCAACGGATTTAACATCAACGAAGGGTGCGGGGCGCTCCATACCAAAGACGTCCGTGAAGCGGTCAAACAGTACCGCGCCGACATCGGACTTGCGCTGGACGGCGATGCGGACCGCCTGATCGTGGTGGATGAAAACGGCGAGGAGGTAGACGGCGACCAGATTCTCGGAGCGCTCGGGCTCTTTTTGCACCGCAGCGGGAATCTCACGGGAGGCGGCATCGTTGCGACGGTGATGAGCAACCAGGCGCTTGAAGACGCGATGAACGCCGAAGGGTTGAAGCTGTTCCGTTCCAACGTCGGGGACAAATACGTACTGGAGCAAATGCGCGAAAACGGGATCAATTTCGGCGGTGAGCAAAGCGGACACATCGTCATGCACGATTACGCCAAAACCGGAGACGGGCTGGTGAGCGCGCTCCAGGTTCTGGCGCTTCTCCTCACCTCGGGCGAAAAAGCAAGCCGCGTTTTGCGGCCGTTCGAACTCTATCCGCAAAAACTCGTCAACATCAAAGTCAAAACGAAAAAGCCGCTTGAGCGGATCGAAGGGCTCGAAGACGAACTCAAAAACGTCGAAGCGCAGCACATGCGCCATCTGATCCGCTATTCGGGGACCGAGAACAAACTCCGTATCCTGCTGGAAGGGAAAGACGCCAAAGTGATGGAAAAAGAGATGGAGCGCCTCGTGGCGTTTTTCGAGAAGGCATTGAATGCCTAGAGCATTTGCGTTTCTGCTGCTGGCCGCGATCGCCGTTTTCGTCGTCGATCAAAACATCAAGGCCGTTTTCGTCGAAGGATTCCGTCACTATACCGAATGCATCGACCTCATTTTGGTCTACAACCGCGGAGTGGCGTTTTCGATGTTCGCATTTCTCGAAGAGGCCCTCAAATGGATACAGATCGCCCTTCTTGCCGGGGTTGTGGGGTATACCTTGTGGCTCAAAAAGAACTGTTACGTCGTCCCGGTCGGGATCATGGTCGGAGCCGGAGCGTCGAACGTCTATGACCGGTTTGTTCACGGCGGGGTTGTCGATTACGTCTATTGGCACTGCGGATTCGATTTCGCGGTGTTCAATTTCGCCGACGTCATGATCGATTTTGCGGTAGTGTGGCTGCTGGTTTTGAATTTTTGGCCACGTTATTGTAAAAATTAAGTCGCTTTTAACTTCCGGGCGGCTATAATTTCGTCCTCTCAATGGTCGCATAGCTCAGTTGGTAGAGCACTACCTTGACATGGTAGTGGTCACAGGTTCAAGTCCTGTTGTGGCCACCATTTTTCTTTATTTTCCCCAAGATTCTCCCTCTTTTTAAAACCGTTTAAACTCAATCCAATCAACATTTCCGTATAATCCGCGATATTTTCTCACACAAGGGTTACCCTTATGGATATTATTGCGATCAAACATAACGATCAGATTGTCGATTTGCAAACCGCTCAGGCGCTGGGAATCAGCGGCGAAGAGATTGCCTACGACAATTCTCCCGAAGCGCTGGAAGTGATCCGCCACTCATGCGCCCACCTGATGGCCGAAGCGATCAAAAAACTCTATCCCGAAGCAAAATTTTTCGTCGGTCCCGTCGTCAAAGAGGGATTTTATTACGATTTCAAGGTCAATGCCCATATCGGTGAAGAGGATCTTAAAACGATCGAAAAAACGATGCAGGAGATCGTCAAGAAAAAAGAGGCGATTACGCGTTACGAGATTACCAAAGACGAAGCGCGCGCAAAGTTTGCCGACGACCACCTCAAACAGGCGGTCATGGATCGCATTCCCAGCGAGACGGTGTCGATTTACAAGCAGGGCGAATTCGAAGACCTCTGCCGCGGGCCGCATTTGCCAAGCGTTGGGCTTCTGCGTAACTTCAAGCTGACCAAGATTTCGGGTGCTTACCTGGGCGGCGACAGCCAAAACGAGATGCTGACCCGCATCTACGGTATTGCGTTCGCGGACAAGGAATCGCTTAAAAACTACCTGGAGATGATGGCCGAAGCCGAAAAACGGGACCACCGCAAAATCGGTGCGGAGATGAAACTCTTCACGTTCCGCGAAGAGGTCGGAGCAGGATTCCCGATCTGGCTGCCGGCGGGTGCACGGATGCGATCGCGCCTGGAGCAGCTGCTGTTCAAAGCCCATCGCAAGCGCGGTTATGAACCGGTACGCGGTCCCGAGATGCTGCGTTCGGATTTGTGGAAAGTTTCGGGGCACTACCAAAATTACGGCGAAAACATGTACTTCACCCACATCGACGAACTTGAGTTCGGGGTGAAACCGATGAACTGCGTCGGTCACATCAAGGTGTACGAACATGATTTGCATTCGTACCGAGACCTGCCGCTCAAATATTTCGAGTACGGGGTGGTTCACCGACACGAAATGACTGGGGCTTTGCACGGGTTGTTCCGCGTCCGCGAGTTTACCCAGGATGACGCCCACATCTTCTGTACGGCCGAGCAGATCGAGGAACAGATCATCGAGATCGTCGATTTCATCGACGGGATCATGAAGTCGTTCGGGTTCGAGTACAAAATGATGATCTCCACCAAGCCCGAAAAAGCGGTCGGTGACGATGCGGTGTGGGAGATCTCGACGAACGCGCTTAAAACCGCCCTCGACAAACACAGCCTCAAATACGACATCGACGAAGGCGGCGGGGCGTTTTACGGACCGAAGATCGATATTAAAATCCTCGATGCGATCGGCCGTGAATGGCAGTGCGGGACCGTACAGCTCGACTTCAACCTGCCCGAGCGTTTCGAACTCGAATACAACGGCGAAGAGAATGTCAAAATACAGCCGGTGATGATCCACCGTGCGATTTTAGGTTCATTTGAGCGTTTTATTGGTATATTGACGGAGCATTACGCTGGGGAATTCCCGATGTTTATCGCTCCGACGCAGGTTGCGATCGTTCCGATCGCCGAGCCGCACGTAGCCTATGCGCGCGAACTGGGCGATAAGCTGATGGACCTCGGAGCCGATTACGAGATTTTCGATAAAAACGAAAGCCTCAACAAACGGATCCGTACGGCGGAAAAAGGGCGGGTTCCGATGATCATCGTGTTGGGCGATGAGGAGGTGAACTCCAGAAACGTTGCGGTACGTGACCGCCGCAAACGCGAACAATACAACCTGAGCGAGGAAGAGTTCCTTGCTCTCGTCAAAAACAAAATAAATGAGGTACATTTTTGAGTAAAAAACAAGACCGAGTCCTGATGAACGAAGATATCAGGGTCCCTGAGGTACGCTGCGTTATCGACGGCGGCGAAGCATTAGGTATCGTTTCCATTAAAGAAGCGATGGACAAAGCAAACGATATGGGGCTCGATCTCGTCCTCATCTCTCCGGATGCGAAACCCCCCGTCGCTAAAATCATGGACTACGGCAAGTTTCATTACCAAGAAGAGAAAAAGAAAAAAGAAGCGCGCAAGAAACAGACCAAAGTCGAAGTCAAAGAGATCAAGCTGTCGGTTAAAATTGCCGATAACGACATCAGCTATAAAGTCAAACATGCGCGCGAATTCCTAAGCGAAGGGAAACACGTCAAATTCCGCGTTTTCCTTCGCGGACGCGAAATGGCGCATCCTGAAGCCGCCGAAGCGGTCCTTAAAAAAGTATGGCCGATGGTCGAGGACGTCGGAACGATGGATAAAGCTCCCGCGATGGAAGGACGTTACTGCAACATGCTCGTTCTTCCGAAAAAAGAAGACAAAAAATAAACCTCTTCTCCTGCTTAAGCGGGAAGGGTATCCCTTCCCCTCTTCCCCCCGTTGCCTCCTTGCGATTGTCCAGAGACGTATCTTCAACAATTTTATGCTATAATTCGCCCCTCTTTTAGAGAATTTTTGCGAAAGGATCAAGTCGATGCCAAAAATGAAGTCGGTTAAAGGGGCGGTAAAACGCTTCAAAGTAAAGAAAAACGGCACTATCAAACGTGGTACAGCGTTCCGCAGCCACATTTTGACAAAGCAAGATGCAGCTACCCGTCGCAAGCAAAACACTCCTAAAGTGGTTGCTAAAGTAGACGAAAAAGCGATCAAAAAAATGATCGTAGGCTAAACGCCGCGAGAATACCCTCCAGATTTGTCTGGGCAAGTCCGCACAAGAGCGGCACCCCGTCATTAAAATTGAGATGTACCGGGTAAAGAAAGGAAAACAATGCCAAGAGTTAAAACAGGTGTCGTAAGACGCAGACGTCATAAAAAAGTATTGAAACTTGCACGCGGTTTCTACAGCGGAAGACGCAAACATTTCCGTAAAGCGAAAGAGCAGCTCGAACGCTCACTCGTATACGCATTCCGCGACCGTAAACAGAAAAAACGGGACTTCCGTAAACTGTGGATCATCCGTATCAACGCGGCTTGCCGCCTTAACGGTATGAACTATTCGACTTTCATGAACGGTCTTAAACGTGCCAACATCGAACTTGATCGCAAAATCCTTGCCGATATGGCTATGAACGACGCGGCGGCATTTACCGCCCTCACCGCTCAGGCTAAATCAGCACTCTAAAAAGTGCGGGGCTCTTCAGGGCCCCACTCTCTTCTTATACAATCCCCGCTTTTTATCATACATTGCCATGCGCAAAGGCATGACATCATTGTTCGATTTTGTACCCTTTGTTTTCGAGGCATTTCTGGCACTCAATCGTGAGCGGTGCGCGCGAAGCTTTGGTCGCTGCTTCGAGGTCGTAGACGCGGCATTCGGCAAAATCGGCCCGCGCGCGGTCTTCGTTGGTCCCCGCGGGACAGATCATCCCGTTGATGACCAGTTGCTTCTCGGCGCATCCGCTTGAGAGAAAAGCTGCCGCGGCAGCGGCGATAAAGATCCGTTTTTTCATATCAGTGTTCCTCTTTGAGTGAATTTTCGAACAGGTATCGGTGCTCTTCGGGCAAAGCCTCATAGACGGCGTGCGCCAGGTCACGAATCTCCCAGAGTGCGGCTTTGTCGCTGCGCAAAGAGATAAAATTCTGAAGACTTCGGGCATTGATTGTCCAGGTGAGTTCGGTTTTGTAGCTCTCGGGAAGGCAGTATTTGGCCCGATCGTTGCTGATACCCTCTACCAGTACGGCACGCAAGTTTTCGAGCGCACGAATGCTCATTTCGTCAACGACCGGGACATCGGTCATCACGAGGTATTTTGAGGCCCGTTCCTTGTGGTCGATCGCAAACGGCTCTTCGTCTTTGAGCTCTTTAAGGGTGTAGCGCGTGCTTTTGACGCTCAGACTGGCCATACGGTGCCGGGCAAGCTCCTGGAGGAGCGCCCGGCTGATCCCTTCGATATAGAAGTTGTAGACGAGGTGTTCAAGTGTCGAGGCATGCTTGAATTTGTTTCCGACGCGATCGATGAGCTCCCGGTCTTTTTCACCGCCGTTGTCGCTTTTGTCAAAGCTCTGCCAGCAGGTGCGGATGGCGTCGGAACAGATTACGAGTGGAGTATGGTGATGAAGGGTGACTTTCATGGCGTGTCTTTACCTGGGAGGATTGTCTTGAAATTTGAAAGAGTATAGCGAAAAAAAGATTAAGGTGTGCGGATGCACACCTTACATAACGAATACGTGAGGGACGATGAGAGGATATTTTTTCATCTTGCGGTAGATGTGCTTGCGCACCACCTGGCGCAGATCGTTTTCGAGCGCCTTGGGGTTCTCGATGAGTCCCGGTTTCATGTTCAGGAGGAAGTGTTCGAGAACGTCTTCCATCTCGGCGGCAAATGCTTTGTCGTGACGGTCGGCGACTAGGCCGAAGCTCGTAACGAGGGGTTTGGAGAGGAGATGCGAATCGGCGGCACTGACCTGTGCGACAAGAACCACCATCCCCTCGGATGCCATTTTCTGGCGGTCGATGACGATATCGTCTTCGATCTGGTGGTTGTTCTGGTTATCGATGTAGGTTTTACCCGTTTTAACCGTTTTGGCTTTGCGCATGAATTTGGGACCGACTTCGATGCAGTCTCCGTCGCTCATCAAGAGGATGTTGCGCTCGGGGACGCCGCATGCAATCCCGGTCTCTTTGTGTTTTTGGATATGGTTGTATTCCCCGTGCACCGGGAGAAAGAATTTCGGGTTGGTCAGGCGGAGCATCAGTTTTTGTTCTTCCATGCTTGCATGCCCTGAGACGTGGATATCGCGGTCATTGGCAACTTTGGCACCCGCACGCTGGAGATAGTTGAGCATTCCCGAAATCGATCCTTCATTCCCCGGGATGGCACGGGCGGAGAGGACGATCAGGTCGGTAGGTTTGATTTTGATGTGGCGGTGTTCGCCGATCGCCATGCGGAACAGCGCCGAGCTGGGCTCCCCCTGGCTTCCTGTGGTGACGATCAGGACGTCCTTGTCGCTCATGCGGTTGGCTTCTTCGGCATCGATGAAGATGTTTTTGGGAAGTTTGATGTAATCGTACTGCATACATACTTCGAGGTTACGCTCCATCGAACGGCCGATGACGCACACTTTCCGGTTGTATTTCATCCCCGCCAGGATTGCCTGGTAGACCCGGTGGATGTTCGAGCTGAACGTTGACATGATGATGCGCCCCTCGGCTTTGGCGAAGATGCGGTCGAAGCCAGGGGCGACGGAGAGCTCGCTCGGCGTCCAGTCTTTGTTGTAAGAGTTGGTTGAATCCGAAAGGAGGCACAGAACCCCTTTTTCACCGTAGTGCGCCAGACGGTGCAAGTCGGCGGTATAGCCGTCAACCGGCGTGTGGTCGATTTTGAAGTCTCCGGTGTGGATGATCGTTCCGGCTTTGGTCGTGATCGCCAGGGCCGATGAATCGATGATGGAGTGGGTCATGTGCATCCATTCGATTTCGAAATCGTTACCGATTTTGTAGGGGACCCGTTTGACGATAGGGTTGAAGTAGCGGCGGAAGTCGCGCATGTGATGCTCGTCGAATTTGTTACCGATCATCGCAAGGGGAAGAGGGGTTCCGTAGATCGGGAACTGCATCTCTTTGAAAAAGTAGGGGACGCCTCCGATATGGTCTTCGTGGGCATGGGTAATGATGACCGCGACGATTTTCTTACGGATCTCGCGCAGATAACTGAAATCGGGGACCAGGATGTCGACGCCGTGCATCTCCTCGTCCGGGAAGCTCATCCCGATATCGATGATGATCGCTTCGTTTTCGGTCTCGATGACGGTGATGTTTCCGCCGATTTCGCCCAGTCCGCCCAGCGGGGTGATGCGCACTTTTTCGTTACTGTTGAGGTCAAGTTTGTAGTGCGGGTTGAGACGGTTGCGGTGCGCATCCTGATTTTTGCCGACGAAGTCGCGGAGGTTGGAGTCGATCGGTGCGCTTGGGGCACCGCGGCGTCCGCCGCGTCCACGGTCGCGTCCCGAACGGTTGGTTTCGGCTTCATTGGTCCCTTCGGCACCTTCGGCCGGGCGTTCGCCGCGTGGAGGGCGGTTGTCGTTGCGCGGGCGTTCATTACGCGGTGCACGGTTGTCGTTGCGGGGGCGTTCGCCGCGTGGAGGGCGGTTCTCGCGCGGTGCGCGTGCCTCTCCCTGATTCTGATTCTCGCCCGTCCCTTCGGCCGGACGGCTGTTTCGGTTGCGGAACGGCCGGCGTCTGCGGTTGCGGGATTCGCCTTGCGGCTGTGATTGCGATTCTGTTTTGTCGTCTGTCATGTTGTATTTCCTTCTCAACGCGTATTAGCGTGATAGATGTATTTTGTCGAATGCCCTACCAGTCGAGAAAAGCCGAAAGAGGCTTAGTGCAAAAGGGTGTAGAGCCGGTGATAGTCGGAGGTGCTGAGCTGATGAGGTCGGACGGTAGGGGCAAGCTCAAGCGATTCAAAGGCTTGAGCGAGCGTTTTCCCGTCGCAGCGTGCGGAAAGATTTTTGTAAAGGGTTTTTCGCGGCTGCGCGAAGGCGGCGCGCAACATCTCTTCAAACCCCGTATCATTACGATTCGCCGTTTTTCGAATGAGCAGTACGGCTGAATCGACTTTGGGAGCGGGCTCGAACGCGCTCGGCGGAACGTGAAGGACGATACTCGTCTCTCCTGCGCTCTGCGCAATGACGCTGAGGGCCCCGAAAGCTCTCTCTCCGGGTGCGGCGGAAAATTTTTCCGCCACTTCACGCTGAATCATGACAAGCAGGTTGCGGCACGCCGGATCGGCGAGGGCTTTGAGGATGATGTTCGTCGCGATATAGTAGGGCAGGTTCGCCACCAGATCGTACGGTTCGTCCAAAAGCTCACTCTTCCAGTGCTCCAGAACGTCTCCGCAGCGGAGAGTCAGGGCGCCGGTAGCGATGGCATCGGCAAAATGGTGCTCCAAGTGCTTGCACAAGTCGGTATCGACCTCAAAAGCGGTGACACTTTTGACATCAACTAAATATTTAGTCAAATCACCTAATCCAGGCCCGATTTCAGCGATACGGTGAGGCGTATCGGGCATCGATTGGATGATTTGTGCCAAAACGGCTTCATCCCGTAAAAAATTCTGGCCAAACTTTTTTTTGGCGATTGCGGCACGGTTCTGCATCAAAGAGATTATAGCCAACCAAGTGTTAATCCCCAATTAAACCAAAAAATAAAACGTTTGAGAACGGTTTGCGTTGAAAACATCTATTTTATTTTCTTATCGTTACTTTTGGTAATGGGGGGTTAAGAGAAGAGGGGGTATAATAAGAACATTATGAACAGAAGGCAGGGTGTGCCCAACCATGGAGAATTTTTTCGCTAAACGGATCATTCCGTGTCTCGACGTCAAAGACGGACGGGTCGTCAAAGGGGTGAATTTTGTCGGTCTCAAAGATGCCGGGGACCCCGTCGAAGTCGCCAAACGGTATAACGAAGAGGGGGCGGACGAGCTGACGTTCCTCGATATCACCGCCTCGCACGAGGAACGCGACACGATCGTCCATATCGTCGAGCAGGTGGCTAAAGAGGTATTCATTCCGTTGACCGTCGGCGGCGGTATCCGCAAACTTGACGACATCTACCGCCTCCTTGCCGTCGGGTGCGACAAAGTCAGTGTCAACTCCGCGGCGATCAAGCGCCCCGAACTGATCGATGAAGGGGCCAAGCGGTTCGGAAGCCAGTGCATCGTCGTCGCGATCGACGTCAAACGTACCGGCAACCAATACAACGTCTATCTTAACGGCGGACGGGTCGATACGGGGATCAACGCCCTCGACTGGGCACGCGAAGCGGTCGACCGCGGGGCGGGGGAAATTTTGCTCACCTCGATGGACGCCGACGGCACCAAAGCGGGATTTGATCTTGATATAACCGGCCAAATCAGCCGTATGGTCAATGTCCCCGTCATTGCCAGCGGCGGGGCGGGGACGATGGAACACATCAAGGAGGCGTTTGAACACGGTGCGGACGCGGCACTGGCGGCGAGCATCTTCCACTACCGCGAAATCGACATCATGGACCTCAAACGCTACCTCAGTTCCGAGGGGATTCCGGTACGGTTATGATTTTATGCGCGGGCAATAACGAGACGTTTGATTTTGCGACTCCGATCGGGGTTGGGCTCATTGACAGTGCGATCAATCTGACGCGCCACTGCTTGGTGCACAAGCCCGAATTCCTCCTCTTTGTGGGGAGTGCGGGGAGCTACGGCGACCACGCCATCCACGCCATCGTCGAGTCTAAAACGGCGGCTAACATCGAGTTAGGCTTTTTGGACCAGAGTGCTTATACCCCGATTGATAATGTGGTTTCGGCACAAACAGAGGATGTGAAAGAGGTTATCGTCAACTGTTCCAACTACATTACGACGAGCGAGGAAGCGATGGAGAAATTTCGCGCGCTGGGTCTTGGGATCGAGAACATGGAATTTTTCAGCGTGATGCGGGTCGCGCAGATTTTCGGCATCCCCGCGGGCGGGGTGTTCTGCGTCACCAACTACTGCGACGCGAACGCCCATCGCGATTTTATCGCCAATCACGGGTTTGCCAAAGTGCTGTTGAGCGAGCACCTGAAGGAGAAAGGATTGATCCGTGGATAAACAATGCATCCTCGACTACACGAAAGCCGAACTGGCCTCCATGGTGAAGCCCTCGTTTCGTGCCAAGCAGATATGGGGGTGGATTTACCATCAATACGCAACATCCTTTGATACGATGCAAAACCTTCCCAAAACGATGCGCGAGGAGCTCGCGCACGAATACGACATTATGCCGCTCAAAATCGTCCGCAAGGAGTGCTCAAGCGACGGGACGATCAAGTACCTCTTCGAACTGCGCGACGGCAAAACGGTCGAAACGGTGTGGCTTAAAATGAAGGACGAAGCGCTTGACGAGGAAGGGAATATTGAACACGAGGCCCGTTTTACCGTTTGCGTCTCGACGCAGGTAGGGTGTAAGGTGGGGTGCTCGTTCTGTCTTACCGCCAAAGGGGGATTTACCCGGGACCTGAGCGCGGGGGAGATTGTCGCGCAGGTGCTGGCGGTGAAGATGGACAACAACCTAGCCGCCCACCGCCGCCTCAACATCGTCTACATGGGGATGGGGGAACCGCTCGATAACCTCGATAACCTGGCCAAGGCGATCCAGATCCTTAAAGATGAAGAGGGGTTGTCGATTTCGGGCAAACGCCAGACCGTTTCCACCAGCGGTCTGAGCACCAAGATCGACAAGCTGGGAGAGATGGACCTGGGTGTCCATATCGCGATCAGTCTTCACGCCGTCGACGATGAGCTGCGCACCGAACTGATCCCGATGAATAAAGCCTATAATATCGCCTCGATCATCGACGCGGTCAAACGTTTTCCCATCGATACCCGAAAACGGGTCATGTTCGAATATCTCGTTATCAAGGGAAAAAATGACGATCTGGGGTCGGCGAAAAAACTGGTAAAACTGCTGCACGGGATCAAGGCGAAAGTGAACCTGATCTATTTCAACCCCTATCCCGGAAGCGATTATCAGCGCCCGACCCGCGCGGATATGGTTGCATTTCAGGAATACCTGATTAAGCACGGTGTGCTCTGCACGATCCGTGATTCCAAGGGGCTCGACATCAGCGCCGCGTGCGGTCAGCTCAAAGAAAAAGATTTAAAGGAGGCGGTACAATGAGCGCGATGGATTGGTTTCAGGTCGGGTTTTTGGTGCTGGTCGTCGGTGTCGGCCTGGGGGGCTTTATCTGGGCCGTGCTGAAAAAAGATTGATTACCAGCTGTATTTGACCATCGCCTGAAAGACGCTGTTGTCGGTGTCGGAGCCGTTCTCACGATAATAATGCCATTCGGTCCCGATGCCCAGTTTCCCCTCCCGGATCCCCAGAAAAGGGGAGAGATTGAACAGCAGCTGGTTATGCGTCAGAAAATCGGCTCCCGTCCAGTCGAAATACCCCTCGAAAAGCCACTTTTCGCTCAAAGTCACGGAATAGTTTGCCGAGAGCTGATAGGTATCGTTCATTTGCGAACGCGCTTTACGGTAGGCGTTGACGCTGAATACATCGAATCCCGGAACGTTCAAATCGCATCCCATCCCGTAAAGATCGGCCCGATAGCCGTCTGCACGATTATGCTGATAGGCTGCGTACCACTCTTTGAATACCCCTGAAGAAGTGGGAATATCGGCGATTTTACTGAGGCTGATTCGGGGTGAGAATTCTCCGTAGAGATCGTTTTTCTTTCCGCTGAACCGCAACCCGTTCGGGGTGTAGGCGTAATCGACGAACGCAAACACATCCCCGTACCCGAACGTCCGGTAATGCTCCGCGGTCAAAGTGTGTTTAGTCCCCTGGGCGGTATCCATGAACGTGGGTCCTTCGAAACGCCCGTAGAGATACTGAAGGTTCGTCGTCGAAAAAGCGTGGAGAGCCGAAGCCAGCAGCAGGCTAGCGAGAAGCGACGGTCGCATCGGACTCCTTCTCAAACAATCCGTTGATCCGCTCGATCAGGTAGAGCGGATCGGTTTGGCGCGAGTGCACCATCATACCGAAATGAAGGTGCGGTCCCGTTATCCGTCCCGTAGCTCCGGTGAGACCTATCACTTCTCCCTTCCTGACGTATTGCCCAGCCTTGACGTTGTAGCGGCTGAGGTGAAAATAGCAGCTGTAAATCCCTTCGCCGTGATCGATGATGACCGTGTCCCCGGCATAATAACGCTCTTTGGCAAGAACAACGACTCCGTTGTTGGCGGCCAGGATCGGTTGTGGGGTGCGCGCGCGAAAATCGACCCCCCCGTGATAGCTTTTGAGGGTTCCGTTGTAGGTGCGCTTGGCGCCGTACACGCTGGTGATGTTCGAATCCATCGGGCGAATGAACGGTTCGTCCCAGTAACGTATTGGTGTGAACGTTGCGTAAAGCGCTTCTGCTTCGGCTTTTTCTTGCTCGATCCTCTCCATCGCTTCGGGAGGGGGCGTCACTTTGGCGGGATCGACACTGAGGGTTTCGGAAGGGTAAAAAGCATTGCGGACGTTTAAGTCGATCGGGAGGTTTTTCCCGGGGGCGTTCCAGGTGATGTTGTAGTCGCCCTCGGAGGCGTAATAGTCGACCGGAACGATAACGATCCCTTTGGTGCGATCACGTGGGTGCGCGACGACGCTCAGGTTGGTGTCCCCTACCGATATTTTGCCCGCAGGCAGCGGCAGGACGATCAAAGCGCTTTTGCCGTTAAAAGTTTCGTTTCCCCACCCCAAAACGGACAGAACCGATAAGAAAATAAACCAGTGTTTCAAAAGTATCTCCCCGGAAAAAATCGGCGTTATTGTAGCATTTACCGTTGATCGGCGGGTAGCGCCGGGTGCGATTGCCCGTCAATGCGGTGAATGATCCGGAAAATTTATGTTACCATATGAGACCAAGGCATGAAAATTCATTAAAGGGCATCCTGATGAAAAAAGCGTATGTTGTTATTATCGCCCTTGTTATGCTCATTTCGATGGTTGCCGTTTCGTTGTACTATTATCTCAACCGCCCCACTACAAGCTCCGAAATACGGATTTCGACCAATCCGTGGGTAGGCTTTACCCCCCTCATCTACGCGCAGGAAAAAGGGTGGCTGGACGATTCCCCGTTCAAATTCATCTGGCTGGTCGACCTGACCGATAACGCCCGTCTGTATCGCCGCGGTTTTACGCAGGGGTTTACGGCGACGCAGTATGAACTGATGCATTTTAAAGAGCAGCATGCCATCAAGCCCGTTTTTTTGATCGACCATTCCTACGGGGCCGACGCCATCCTCTCAAACCGTTCTCTGGATGAGCTTCGTTCGTCCAAATCGCCGGTGAAAGTTTTTCTTGAGCGGGGATCGCTGAACGAAGATTTTTTCAATGCGTTTGTGCGTGAAAACGGGCTGGACCCCAAAATATTCAGCCAGATTGATTCATCCCAGAAAAACATCTCCGCGATGCCGATGCTGTCCGAGGCGGTGATGCTTATCTCGTATTCGCCCTACCTTTCGGAATTGCAGAAAAAAGGGTACCGCACGGTCGCGTCGACACGTACGTTGAAAAATTTTTACGTTATCGATGCCCTTTTTGTGGATGAAAAAGTGATCGATGGGAATGAAGAGGAGTTTGCCCGCCTCAAAGAGATCATGGTCCTGGCGATCAAACGCTTCAAGCAAGATCCTAAAGAGTATTATTCGGTGATCAAAGGGTATCTGGAAGGGCAGACCTACGAAGAGTTCATCGAAAGCACCGAAGGGATCGAATGGCTTCACGACACGGTTCCGCCCACAATTGTCGAGTATCTCCAATCGCAAAAGATTAAAACTGACAGGTTGCTGCCGTGAAGATCCAACGCTTCGTCCTGATCAATATTGTCGTAGCGTTTCTGGCGATTTCGGTCGTATCGGCGGGATTTTATTACGTCGAGCGGATGATAACGCTGCGCTACGTGGCGACGGCGTTGAATCAAAGCATTTTCAATCTCGAAGAAGACCTGAGCAAAGCGCTGCAAGACAACCGGTCCGATTCGATCCAGACGCTGCTTGACCAGTCGGCCGCGATCGACAATGCGGTGGCGGTCTTTTCCCTGTCGCACGACGGGAAAACCGTCAGTGCGTCTTCGTCCCGCACCCTCGCGGGAAAAATGATCGCCGAGGGCTACCTTCCGGTTTCACAGATCCAAGAAGGGATACGCGATCACCATCTGCTGTATGCGGCGGAGATCACCTATTTCCCCGAGTCTCGGCAGGAGCGGGCGTTGCTGCTGGTCGAGCTGAACGAGGAATTCATTTACAGCCGTCTCAACCAGATCGCCCTCTTTTACGGGCTCTCCCTTTTCCTGGTTTTTGGGGCCGTGGCGCTGAGCCTCTACGGTGTCGTGCGCCGTTGGATGATCCGTCCGCTTGAGGAGATTGCCGATCGTGCCCGAAAACAGGAAACGGGGCATCGGGATCATCTGATCGAAGAATTTTCTTTGCTGGATGCGACACTGGGTGAATCGTTCCGTTCAATGAAAATCCAGCAGGATCATCTGCGAGAAGCACTCGATGAAACCCGTTATCTTGATGGAATACTGCGCACGGTAGCCGATATCAATCAGTATCTGTTAACCGCCCGGAATGTGGGCGAACTGCTCCATCATTCCTGCAACCGCCTCGCGCAGCATCCCGGGTACGAGTTGTGCCATATCGCGTTGCGGACCAACAGCTCTTTGGTCATCGAGGCGTTTTCGATCGATGCCACAGGATACCTTTATGGCGGGATGAAGATCGATCTCGATCAGGAACACCTCGACGAAAGAGATCCCTCCGTCGTCGCGTACACCGAGAATGAAACGGTCATAATCGACCATCTTGAGCATAATACGTCGCTGGGGGCATGGCGCTACATCGCTGAAAAAGGGCAGTTCGGATCGGTCATCGCCATTCCGCTCGTCGAAACGATCGACGCCCCGCCGATAGGGGTTATGACGATTTATGCAAAAAATTCTCACGGTTTTGAAGCCAAAGAGATCGCGATGCTCGAAGAGCTCGCCGGCGATATCGGATTCGCGGTCGGTTCGTTCACCCAGCGTACCCGGCTCCAATACCATCTTACAACCGATGCCGTGACCGATCTGCCTAACCGTTTTTCGTTGGTCGAAGCGCTGGAGCGCAAAGGGGTATCGGCCCTGGCGATCATCAACATCGACCGTTTCAGCGATATCAACGATGTCTACGGGATTACGATCGGGGATGCGATCCTCTCGGGATATGCCCATTGGCTCAAGCGAATGATTGCGGCCGAACCCCATATTTCGCTTTACAAGATGGGGAGCGACGAATACGCGCTGGTGTATGAAGAGTGCAATGACTTGAGTTACTGCATCGCGTTTTTGGACCGCCTCATCGCGATGACCCAAAAAGAGTCTTTCGTCATCGAGGGGATCGAGATTGTCCTCACCATCACCGTCGGCATCGCGCCCGCATCGGAACGGGTGCTCGAACACGCCACCGCCGCACTTAAGGAGGCCAAGCGCAAACGCCGTAGCCTGGAGGTATTCTCGTACGAAGTGAAGCAGGAGCAGGGAAACAACATCGCCTGGTACAAACGGATCAAGGAAGCGGTCGAAGAGTCGCGTATCGTCCCTTTCTTTCAGCCGATCGTCGATAATGCAACGGGCAGGATCATTAAATACGAGGCCCTGATCCGTCTGATCGATACGGAGGGGAAAGTAGTCTCCCCTTACCTGTTTCTTGAAATTGCCAAAAAAACGAAAATTTATCCCGAATTGACCAAAATCATGATCGACAAAGTGATTGCGCGCTTCAAGGGAAGCGAGTTGCCGGTGAGTCTTAACCTCTCGACGCAGGACCTGATCAACCCCGAATTGGCCGATTACCTTGAATCAACCATTATGCGTGAAGGGATGGGACGGTTGATTATTTTTGAAATTCTCGAAAGCGAGGGGTTCGAAAATTACGATGCGGTATCAGCGTTCGTCGATCGGTTCAAATCGATCGGGTGCCGATTCGCGATCGACGATTTCGGATCGGGATATTCGAATTTCGACCATCTTCTCAAACTCAACGTCGATACGATCAAAATCGACGGGACCCTCATCAAAAACCTTCCGCATGACCGGAATGCGCAGATTTTCGTCAAGCATATCGCCGAATTCGCCCATGAGATGGGAATCAGTACCGTTGCCGAATTCGTATCGAGCGAAGAGATTTACGAACGGGTCAAAGCCAGCGGCGTCGATGCGTCGCAGGGGTATTATTTTTACGAGCCTTCAGCCGAGTTGGTCGAGCCGTAATTTTTTTTCTTTCGTTGGAGTGCTGCGTAGTATTCCCCCCATTTATACCCCTCTTCCAGCATAAAAATTCCCAAAGACGCAACGAGAACGTAAAATATTATTTCGGCACTCGGGGGGATGACGTGGAACCATTCGGGGATGATGTACAGCGCAACGCCCTGAAGGAGAATTCCGGCACTGATCCCAAGCCATAACCAGGGGTTGATCGTCAGGGTACGTTTGATGTTTTTCAAAAAAGGTTCTTCCTCTTTCTGGGCAAAAACGGCGTTTATCCATTGGGCGACAACCACCGTGCAGAAGGTGGCGGTCAGGGCCGTTTCGTAGGGGTGGTTGCCCGAGAGGAGGTAGAAAAAGAGGGCAAGCGACATCAGCGCGGTCGAAAAGGCAAACCATGCCAGGCGCAGCAGCATCGCGTTGTCCAGGAATTGTTTGTTCATTCTGCGTACCCCTCTTCGCATGACGTCTCCCTCTTCTTTGCACATGGCGAAGGTCTTGTCGTTGACCCCGTCGGTGACAATGTTGATCCATAAAATCTGGGTAGGATGAAGGGGAAGGGGAAGACCCATCAGTATGGCGCTGCTGATGATAAGAATTTCTCCCAGACTCGTCGAGAGGAGATAAAAGAGGACTTTGCGCAGGTTGTCGGCAATGATTCTTCCTTGGCGCACGGCATCGATGATAACTCCCAGATTGTTGTCGCCGATGACCATTTTCGAAGAGGACTTGGCCGCTTCGCTGCCGTTGCCCATAGCGATACCGAGATCGGCCGCCTTGAGGGCCGGAACGTCGTTGACTCCGTCTCCGGTGACTGCGACGATTTCTCCTTCTTGCTGCAGGATGCGGACGATACGGTATTTATGTTCGGGCATTGCCCGGGCGACGACGTCGATAGAGCGCAGTTTTTCGGCGAGCGCATCATCGCCGATCCGATCGAGATCGCTCCCCCGGAGAATTCGGGTCTGACCCGTGCTGATGCCGACTTCGCGGGCAATGACTCCGGCCGTGACCGGATTGTCCCCTGTTATCATAATCAATCGGATTCCCGCTTCGCGGGCTACGGCGATCGTTTCGTTCAACCCCGCTTTGGGACGGTCGGCGAAGGCGATGAGCCCCGTCATGACGATCGGTGCGGCGGAAGGATCCTCCCAATGATGATCGCTGAACCCGAACGCCAGAACCCGCAACCCCTGCCCGGCCATCGCATCATGGGTATCTGCGAGGAGTTTAAGCTCCCGTTCGGGATTGATGGCCAGGGGGAGAATGGCTTCATACGCCCCTTTGACGTAGAGTTTTTCATCCTCCCAAAGACGGTTAACGGTAGCCATCATGCGGGTGAGGGGATCGAACGGATGGAAATAGATCCTTTCGTAGCGGTTTCGGAGCGTTTCATACGCATCTCCGAGCCATTGCGCCAGGGCGACGTCGACGGCATCGCCCGTACCGTTTAGCGAATCGTTGCACAAAGCGGCGCACAGCCTGAGTTTTTCCGGATCGAGCGCAAACTCCTTTTTGACGGATAAGATCCCTTCGGTAAGCGTCCCCGTCTTATCCGTTGCGATCACCGTTGCACTGCCCAGCGATTCGACGGAAGGGAGATGGCGAACCAGTACTTTATGACGGCTCAGCCGGTATGCCCCGATCGCGAGGGTGAGGGTGATGACGATCGGGAGCCCTTCGGGTACTGCGGAAACGAGCTGCGCGAGCATGAAGGTTGCCACTTCCTCGATACTTCGCCCCTGCATCATTGCAATGGCCGCAAGCAATGAGAGGATCGACACGATCGACACAATCAGGAGTTTGGAAAAGTAGCGGATGGATTTGGTGAGAGGCGAATGGGGGGATGCTTCCTGGGCTGAGCGGGCGATACGGGCTATTTCGGTCGACTCTCCCGTTGCCGTGACGATCCCGAGGGCTTTGCCCCTGAGTACGGAAGTTCCCGAAAAAACGGTGTTCGAACGTTCAAACAAGGGGGTATCGGGGGCGAGTATCATGTCGGCATTTTTATCACAGGGGAGAGATTCTCCCGTCAATACCGCTTCATCGACTTGAAGAGCGTGCGATTCGCAAAGCCGCATGTCCGCCGGGACGATATCCCCTTCGATGAGGAGTACGATATCTCCGGGAACAAGTTCGCGCGAAGGGATCAGGGCGTCGATTCCGCTTCGCAGAACCTTGGCATGGCTTTCGGTCAGTTTTTGCAGGGCGCGGATCGATGTTTCGGCTTTAAGTTCCTGATAAAAACCCAAGAAAGCATTGATCGTTAAAACGGCGAGGATGATCACGCCGTCCTTGTTATGGCCCATAGTAAAGCTGATCAGGGCCGCCGTAAGAAGGATCCAGACGATGGGGCTTGCGAACTGCCCGATGAAAAGTGAGATTTTGGAACGCTCTTCTTCCCGGATACCGTTGGCCCCGAAACGACGGAAGCGGTTTTCGGCATCGAGTGCGCTAAGCCCTTCTGAGGAGGTTTCCAAACGGTTTAACAGATTGCCGGTCGTTTCGGACCACGGAGAGGAAGGAATGTTCATGATGCCGCCTTTTTCCGGGGGTGGCAACAATTATAACGCAGTCAAATAAACAGATCGGATAATCATAATGGGTATGAGATTGAAGAAAAAGAGTTGAAGGGTGGTGCGGACGAAAGGACTTGAACCTTCACACCGTGAGGCACCAGATCCTAAGTCTGTTTTTTGGCATTTTTCATAATTTCTTAAATCTTTTCA